>CANQJX010000006.1 GCA_947624335.1 uncultured Marvinbryantia sp. | reverse complement strand
AGCCATCCGTAATATCCGCCGTATACATCATCGCGCATGCCTTTCCAGAAGGGGATGATTACCTCTGTTAAATGCTGTTTTACTTCTTTTGCAAACATAGACACCTCCATAGTATTGATCATACATTGACGGTTTTACGCCAGTTTTAAAATCATGCCAAGAACGCGCGCCGCGCACGCTTCCAGATCCGCGCGCGTCAGTTCGCCGCGCTCCATCGCGGCCATCACGCGTTCGGGATAACCGCAGCCCATCTTTACATCATTTCCCGCTTTGATCTCGTTTGCCTGCTCGGCAAAATTCCACCAGTCCGTGGTGACCATTCCCCGAAAGCCCCATTCTTCGCGCAGGATGCCGGTAAGCAATTCTTTGTTTTCCGACGCGCGCTTCCCGTTTACCATGTTGTAGGCGGACATAACCGTCCACGGATCCGCTTCCTTTACGGTAATCTCAAACCCTTTCAGGTAAATCTCCCGCAGCGCGCGCTCGGATACCCGCGAGTCGCTGTTCTGGCGGTTCGTCTCTTTGTTATTGCAGGCGAAATGTTTGACGCTCGCCGCAATTTTCACAGACTGGATCCCGCGCACCATCGCCGCGCCCATCTTGCCCGCAAGCAGGGGATCTTCGGAATAATATTCAAAGTTTCGGCCGCACAGCGGGCTTCTGTGAATATTCATCGCCGGCGTCAGCCAGATGCCAAGATTGTTTTCTTTCGCTTCCATTGCGCCTGCCGCTCCCACCTGTTCCACCAGTTCCTCATTCCAGGTGCACGCAAGCAGGGTTGCGCACGGAAACGCCGTGGTATAGATTCCGCATTCCGGATTGATCCGCACGCCCGCCGGCCCGTCCTCCGTCATTACATTGGGAACCCCGTAATACGGCAGATTTCCCATACCAAACGTATTTGCCACGCCGGTGTTTTGCTGTCCGCACAACAGGCGGACCATCTGCTCGTCGGTAAGCTGCGCCATAAATTCTTCCATCGTCGCTTTCTTATCGGCCACGTCCTCCAGCGTAAATGCGGGCTGTTTTTTCTCCGCTCCCCACAGCGCGGCGCCGGGCTGTGCCGGCACATCCGGGGCAAGCGGTTTTAAGCCTTCCGCGTCATAAGTATAATCTGTTTTCGCATTGGGATCGACCGCAAGCGTCTCGTACGTTCCATCCGCCAGCATGCGTCTGGTAAGCTGCGCCGGCGCGCACTTGCTTCCCACTTTCTCGATCACCGTATCTTTTTCCAATTGGTAGGTAAACGGGATCCGGCATGCGCTGCGCACATCCTTTCCCAGATAGAACTGGTAGCTGCCTTTTTCCAGAACCCACGCCCCTTTTTCTATTTTCCCGCAGTCGTCGTAGGAGGCCAGCGCGCGCACGTCCGCCGTCAAACGCAGCCGCTGCGACTCGCCGGGCATCAGGAGCCTCGTTTTGGCAAACGCCTTCAATTCCCTTGCCGGTTTCCCAAGCAGTCCCTGCGGCGCGCTCACATAAAGCTGCGCCACTTCCTTGCCCGCTCTTTTTCCCACATTTGTTACCAGCGCGTCTACCTGTATCCAGCCGTCCGCGTCTTTTGCAGACGGACAGGTAATCTCAAAATCCGTGTAAGACAAGCCGTATCCGAACGGATAATTTACCTTTTGATCCGCTCCGTGCATCGTCTCAAAATAGCGGTAGCCCACATAGATATCCTCCGTATATTCCACATAGTCATCCGACTCGTGGAAGCCAGCGGAGGACGGATAATCCTCCAGGTTGCGGGCAAAAGTATCAGCCAGCTTGCCGGACGGATTGACGTCGCCCGTCAGAATATCCGCCGCTGCCAGACCGCCCTCGATCCCGCCCTGCCATGCAAGCAGAGCGCCCTCAATCCCGCCGTCTTCCCGGAACCATGCGGAATCCACCATACCTCCTACATTCAGCACCGCTACCACATGCGAAAAATGTGTTTTCACCTGTTCCACCAGCCTGGCCTCCGCCGCCGAGAGGTAAAAATCGCCTCTCTCAAAAATACGCGCAGAGCGGTGAACAATGCCGTCTACCTCCATAGGGGAATAGCCGTTTTGATCTTCCTGCGTCTGGTCGGCCTTGTTTTCGCTCATAACCGTGCGGTCCCAGCCCTCGCCGGAAAAACGGCAGAATGTCAGCACCGCCGTATCCGTGGCCGCCGCCGCTCTTTTTAAAAGTTCCGCCGGAACCTCAGGCTCCGTCGTCATGCCGGGAAGCACGCCTTTTTCGCGCTGCGCCTGCACCTCTTTTTCATAAAATGCGCCCAGCTCCGGTATCAGCGAAAGTTTTCCCTCCCGCTCTTTGATCTGCAGCCCTTCCAGCAGGCTTCTGGCGTATTCCACGGTAACGTCTCCGCTGCCGCCGCCCCCTTTTACATAATCTACGCATCCCTTACCGAAAACAGCTATTTTCTTGCCAAAAGAGAACGGCAAAACGCCGTTCTCATTCTTTAACAGGACCATGCCTTCCGCAGCCGCTGTCCGCGATAATGTGATGTGTTCCTTTCCGCCCGTCACTCTCTGTCCGTTTTTTCCGAGAGGCAGGCATGGCTGATAAAAGAATCTTGCCCATCTTCTCATAATCACACCACCCTAATCTTTATTTTTATGTTTAACTTGGATCCATCCATTGTGGAAGCGCTGATCACGGCCGTACCCGCTTTTCGCGCCGTCACATTTCCCTGATTGGTAACGGTCGCCGTCTTTGGATTGCTGGACGACCATTTTAGTTTCTGCAGCGTGGTACTCTTCGGCGAGAAAGAAACTTTCAGCTTTGTTTTTTCTCCTTTTTTCAAAGAGATCCGCGTTTTTTTCGTAATAAATTTGATTTTCTTTGCCTGGACCTTTTTGGTCCCTCCGGTCACTGTCACTTTACAGGACGCCGAATTACTATTGTTCAGCTTGACCGTGATCACGGCCGTACCCGCTTTATGCGCCGTCACTTTCCCATTTTTGTCCACGGACGCGACCCTGGGATTGCTTGATTTAAAACTGGCGACGCGGGTGCTTTTGGAAGAAGATGTAATCCGGTATTTCAGTTTTTGTTTTTTCCCGCTCTTAAGCGATACCGTTGACGAGGAAAAGGAAACGCGCGCGTTATTGCTTACTCTGCCGCGTACCGTCACATCCGCGGCCAGCGACCGCAGCGCCTTTGCCTCCGCTTTTGTGATTCCTCTCGATTTGGCCGGGTAATAACTGTTTCCTTCCGGGTTCTTGCCAAAAATAGTCGCATAGGTGACGCAGGCGGAAAGATAACTGCCCGCGGTATCGGGATGTCTTTTGTCGCTGTCGAGTAAAGAGATCCCCGGCATCGTATACCACGCCCTCATAACCGCCACGCCGACCGGCGCGAGCGCCACTTTATATTTGTTTGCAGTTTCCAGATATACCGGTTTTTCTTTGGTAAAACATTCGATTGCATTGCCGCCCAGCAGCGGACGAGTATTATAAAATTTGTTCCCTGTCTGCAGCGGCCACGGCATCAGCAAAACCACTTTGGCGCCGGAACTCTTTGCCAGAGACGACAATTCGCCGACTGCCAGATCTACCTTGTCCGGATTTATCGCAGCCTGAAAAATCCCTTCCTGCAGCACCACGACATCCCATTTTTGCGTTTTCAGAAGTCTTTTTAATTTGTTGCTGACCGCGACGTCGTGCTGGTTGGCTTTCTGCGGAAAGGCATACTGATACAGGGTCTGCCCGCCGTCCATTACTTCCTTGATCTTAGGACGGATTCCTTTTTTCCGGCATAATTTTTCAAACATCGCCGGCATATTATTGCGAAACGTAAGGCTGTTGCCGACAAACAAAATTTTCGGTTTTTTCTTCGTTATGTTCAATGACGTCGTTTTCGGCAGCGCGCTGAAAACATCGGAAACATCCGCGCTGACCGATACGAAGCCGAGCGTCAGAACCGCAATGACCAATAAGATCATGCAGGCGACCTTTGCTTTTTTCCTCATGTGATTCCCCTTATGTACAGTTACCGTGTCTCTCTTACACTATATTACAAATTCTTTAAATCTGCAATGTATTTTTTAAAAAAGAATGTTTCCCCCTATCGGCGAAACGTCCGGTAAAACCGCGCGATTACCTGTTCCGCCGGCTTTGCGTAAAAATCGTAGCCCTGATCCTGAAACGCCGCTTCGGGCGCGTACAGATCCGCGCGCCACGACCACAGTGCGAATCCTTTTACCCAGGCGCGCGCAGAGGCCGCGTCAAACATTGCGCTATACCAGTTTGCCTGTTCCTGCAGCGCCGTTTCTCCCCTTACCGTCCAGTCGTTTGGAACCATGGAGGAGCCGGCGGTGGACATGCACCCGCTTTCGGCAAAGAAAAACGGCTTCCGGTACTGCCGCACCACCTTTTCGATGCGGTCAAGCTGGCGCTCCCAGTCATAGACCGGATAATAGCCGCTCGATGAAATGACGTCTACGGCGTCCCACCATTTTACGTTATGTTCCTGATATTTGTCTGTATTATAGGAAATCAATCCGCCAAAAGCGCCCCGCAGTTTCCCGATCAGATCGCGCCACTCTTCCTCGCGGCGCTCGCTCTGTACCATCTCGCAGCCGGGCAGGAACATTTCGCAGCCGGTTTCCTGCGCGATCCAGGCAAAGTGTAATTGAAAATCGGCATAAGAAGCAAACCAGTTTTTCCATTTCGGCTCGCAGGGAACGTCCTCGTCAAAAAAATTGATGTGCGCCCGCCATGTGCCGTTTTTACAGTTGACCGTCGGCTTTAACGCAACCCGCAGTCCCAGTTCCTGCGCGCAGCGGATAATATCCTTTAACTCCGCATCGGACGTCGTCGCGTCGGAACGGTAATCAATCGTCTCAGACTGCGCATGCTCCTGCAGCGCCGCGGGCGCAAGGATAATAAAATCCGCAAACGTGCGGGCGCGAAGCAGCGCGAGGCTTTCCCGCGCCTTTTTTGTTCCCAGTACCCCTTTTCGCGCAAACGGCGCAAACGTAATTCCTCTGATATCGTCCATATTCCTGTCGTCCTTTCGGCTGTTTTGCAGCGCAAACGCATTGCAGACGCTCTTTTCAGGTCTTCAAGCCACTTTTAAATAATACCCAGAAACTAAACCATTCGGAAACGGGAAATCACCTGGGTAAAAGTATATCATATGAAATTATAAATGAAAACCCGGAAATAACCTGATTGAGATAAGAAACAATTTCATCCGGGCTGCCGTGTAACTTTCTATTTCAGAGCAAAAAAACGGAAACCCTTGTTTATGAGGATTTCCGCTTTTCCCTGTCAGGAAGTCGATGCGACAGGATTTGAACCTGCGACCTCTGCGTCCCGAACGCAGCGCTCTACCAAGCTGAGCCACGCATCGATTTTGAATCAAGCTTTGTTAGTATAGCATTTTCTTTTTGCAAAATCAAGTTCTTTTTTTCGATTTCATTTCTTTGGCAATTTTAATATTTCATGCGCCAGCCGGCATGGTATTTGTTTTTGAGCATGCCGTTCGCCGCCTTTCCCCAGCCAAGCGGATAACCGTTTACGCAGACAAGCCGCCAGCCTTTCCCGGATGTGTCCGCGGCGATAGTCTCTCCTTTGAGGTATCTGACGACGCGCTCATCGCTAAAATCCAAATCCACCGTATGGGCGTACTGTTCTTTTTTCAGCGCCATCGCAAACGACTGGCTGGGCTCAAACCGGTCTTTTTTCAGTTCGCCCAGATATAGTCCGTTCCGCAGGAACGGAACGCCCGCGCGCACGCTTTGATATTGCGGCACATAATATGCCTGTCCTTTGCGGATCTCGATGCGCGCCGTTTCCATCGGCATATCGACGTCCGATAAAAATTCCGTCAGTATCGCCTGTTCGTCTCCGCGTATGGCAGAGCCTTTTCCCATTTTCCCCACGGGCCGCGTTTCAGCAAATCCGCTCTCTTGTGGAAGCCCGTTTGTACCCGCTTTTTGCATCAGCGCGAGAAAATGCCCCTCCCCCGCCATTTTATGCGGGAAGATACGCACGCACTTTTTTAGTTCCGCCGCCTTAGATATCCCCGGCGCAAATCCTTCGTACGGGGGAATATCCAGAAGCCGCATGTCACGCCGTTCGCGCAGAACCCACGCGACCACCTGCTCGTTTTCTTCCGGAGAAAACGTACAGGTAGAATACAGGAGCTGTCCGCCCGGCGACAGCATTTCCAGGGCGCTGCTTAAAATTTCTTTTTGCTGTTTGGCGCAGACGGCCGGTTTATCCGCCGTCCAGGCTTTGACGGCCGCCGCCTCTTTGCGGAACATACCTTCCCCCGAACAGGGCGCGTCCACCAGAATTTTATCGAAAAAAGCCGGGAACTGCCGCGCCAGAACCGCAGGCGCGGCGGTTGTGACAAACGCGTTTGGAATGCCGAATACTTCAATATTTTTTAGCAGCGCCTTCGCGCGGGACGCGCTGATGTCGTTCGCTACCAGAAGCCCCTTGGCGCAAAGCTTTGCGCCGAGTTCCGTCGCTTTTCCGCCGGGAGCCGCGCACAGATCCAGCACGCGTTCGCCCGGACGTACCTTCAGGACAGACGCAGGCGTCATAGCGCTTGGTTCCTGCAGATAATACAGGCCGGCGTAGTAAAACGGATGGCGCGCAGGCGCGTCCTGCTCCTCATAATAATAGCCGTTTTCCACCCATGGAATTTTCTTCAGGTGAAACGGAGCCAGCTTTTCAAACTCCTGCGTTGAAATTTTTAAGGTATTGACGCGCAGGCCAAAATTGCGCGGCTGATCGTAAGACGCAAAGAAGTCGCCGTACTGCGCGCCAAGCAATTCCTTCATTTTTTCAGTAAATTCACGGGGAAGCTGCATACCCATCTTTCAACTGTTTCCTTCCGCATAGCTGTAAATTTTCAAAGCCGGGCTTCCGAAGCGAAAACCGCTCCATCATTCCACGCTCTTCAGGCTTTCCACCATATCGATCTTCTTCAGTTTAAAGTGCATCACAAAATTTACCAGAACCGAAAATCCCGCGGTGAACCCGGCGGAGATCAGGAAGCTTGGCAAATTAATATTGCGCCCGAACATACAGGCGTCCACCTCCACCGTTGTAATCGTAAAGCGGTGCAAAATGATCCCAAGCAGCACGCCTGCTAAAACGCCGATCGCCGTAATCAGAATATTCTCCCGGTACACATACGCGCTGACCTCCACGTTGTAAAAGCCAAGGACCTTTAACGTCGCCAGTTCGCGCTTGCGCTCGTTAATATTGATGTTATTCAGATTATATAAAACCACAAAAGCCAGCAGCCCGGCGGAAACAATCAGAACAAGAATCACCGAATCCAGCGCCGAGAGCATATCCTCCAGCTGCGCCATAATCGTCGCGGTATAGCTGATGCTCATAGCGGCGTCGTAATGAAGGAAGTCCTCGCCTATCTGCGTAATCTGGTCCTTCGCCGCGTCGCGGACCCGGTAGAGAACCGTATCGTAGTTCGGCTCGTCGCCGTACAGCTTTTGATAAAGCGCCGGCGTCAGGTAAATATAATGACGCAGATAATTTTCCGTAATCGCCACAACCGGAATCGATATCTCCCCGTAGTCCTCGCTGTCAACGGTAATCTGGTCGCCTACGCCTACTTCCATCAGATTTGCGATTTTCTCCGTAAGAATCGCGCCCTCGTCCGTCAGTTCATACGTTTCCTTTGTCGCGCGGTCGCGGAAAACCACAAAATCCATAAATGTTTCTGTGTCCTCCGGCACCATCAGATACAGATCCCACATTTTTTTATTGTGCTTCACCGTATCGCTGTGCATATGCACCTTTACATAATCCTCCACACGCGTTTCGGCGGCGATTGCATCCGTTAATTGTTTTTTCTCTGAAGCAGACGCTTCCTCGTCTAAAATAACCATCCCGTCGTAAATCTGCAGTTCCCGGAACTGGAGATTTGCGACATCCATGATGGAATCGCGCAGCCCATAGCCGACGATCATCAGCGCCATGCAGCCGCTGATTCCGAAAATGGTCATAAACAGGCGTTTTTTATAGCGGAACAGATTGCGCACGGTGGATTTCCATGAAAAACTTAAATGTTTCCAGATCAGCGGAATCCGTTCCAGCAGCACGCGTTTCCCCTCTTTGGGCGCGGGCGGGCGCATCAGCGCCGCAGGCGTGGAAGAAAGTTCCCGGTAACACGCCGCAAGCGTTCCCGCCATGGTGGAGAACAGCGCGGCTCCCGTAGCAATCAGCGCAAAGCGGATGTTATACGGCAATACTACGTTGGATACATGATGATACATAATCCGGTACGCCGTTACGATCACAAACGGCAAAAATTTTTCTCCGACAGCAATTCCGGCGGCGCTGCCGATAAGCGTAGCGGACAGCGCATAACATACATATTTCGACGCGATAGAAAATTTCCCGTAGCCCAGCGCCTTTAGCGTGCCGATCTGGGTGCGTTCTTCCTCTACCATGCGCGTCATGGTCGTAAGACTGATCAGGGCCGCTACCAGGAAAAACAGGGTTGGGAACACCCTTCCGAGGCTCCGCATCCGATCTGCGTTTTCTCCGTAACCGATATTTTCCGGCAGGGCGCTGCGGTCCTCCACAATCCATTCCGGCACGTCAATATCCGCGATTTCTTTTTCTGCGTCTGCAATTTTCTGCTCTGCGTCCGCAATCTGCCCGTTATATTCCCGGACGCCGTCTTCGTACTCCTCGCGTCCGTTTGCAAGCTCCTGCCTGCCCTCTTTCCAATCCTGTTTCCCTTCCGCGTATTCCTGCTTTCCATCGCGCAGCTTCTGAACTGCCTGATCAATTTCTTTTGATCCTTCGTACAGCTGCTGCCGTCCGTCCTCCAGTTCCTTCTCGCCGTCCGCGATTTCCCGGCGGGCGTTTGCAAGCAGGCTTTCCTTTTCGGCAATGGTACGATGCGCCTCGCTGATCTGGTTTCGGCCGTCCTCCAACTGTGCGCGTCCGCTTTCCAGCTTCTTTTCATTGGCGGTAATTTCTTTTTCTCCCGCGCGGATCTCCCCTGCCGCTGCCGTAAGTTCGTCCCAGGATTGCGTAAGCCGGATCTTTGACGCGTCAAGCAGGGCGCGCATATCGTCGATTTGGCGCTTTGCTTCTGCCAGCCCGGTATCGCCCTGTGAAATACCGGACTCCAATTGGCGGATGCCGTTTTGAATCGTGTCCATCTGTCCGATCTGCCCCTGCAAAGCGGCAATTGTGGTATTGAGTTCCGTGACTTTTGCGCTGGCATTATTCAGCTCCGTCTGCAGGGTCAAAAGCTCGGTTTGCAGGCTGGCCCGCTGCGCGTCCACCGCCGTCTTTTCGTCCTGCGCTGTTTTTCGTTGCCCTTCAAGTGCGCTTTTTTGATTTTTCAGTTCCAGACTGCCCGTATTTTCCGGCCCTGCCGGAGAACCCGCGCCGCCGTTTGCTTCCTGTTCCCTGATTTTCGCATCCAAATCTGCGATCTGCGTATTCAAAGAATCAATCTGGGACTGCAGATCCGCCGCCCTTGCGTCTGCGTCCGCAATTTCCATGTTCTTCGCATCCACCGCAGACTGTGCCTGCTGCTGTGCCTGCACCGCTGCCGGAAGCGCCCCCTGCGCCTGTGAAAGCTGCGCGTTTAACTGCGGCAGGACAGCCTCCAATTGCGTCTGCTGCTGCGTCAGCGTATCGCGCTGTGCGGCCAGCTCCGCTTTCTGGGCGGGCCATGCCGCCGCCTGCTGCTGATACGCCGCAAGCCCCTGCGCATACTGCGTCTCTCCCGCGTCGTACTCGGATTTTCCCTGATTATACTGCGCAAGCCCCGAACGATACTGCTGTTTAGCGGACGCTAATTGCTGCTTTGCATTTGCAAGCTGTTTTTCCCCGGAATTGATTTCCCGGAGCGCCGGCGCATACTGCCTGTTAAATTCCGCTTCTTTTTGCGCAAGCTCGGCTTTGCCGCTGGCAAGCTGCGCTTCTCCGTCCGCAAGCTCGGCTTTGCCCTCCCGAAGCTGCCGCTTGCTTGCAAGGAACGTTTCTTCGTTTTCCGCCAGTTCGCGTCTGCCGTCGGCAAGCTGTTTTGCGCCGTCCATCAGTTCCACTTTGGCGTCAAAAAGTTCCGTTTTGCCATCGGCAAGCTCCTGTTCCCCGTCTTCCAGTTCCTGCCGCGCATCGGCAAGTTCGCTCTCGCCCTCGATTTTTCCGTCCTCCAGCTCCCATCTGGCGTCGGCAAGTTTCTCCTGGGCTTCTTCCATTACTTCATCATAGCGGATCTGGCAGCGCGCTCCCTCGATCTCTTCAACACGTTTGCTGACGCGTTCAATCAATGTATCGTATGCGTCCGTATACGCAGTCAGATTGCGTGCCCCGCGCACTTCCAGATAAATCTGTGTGTAAACTTCCGAATCAAAATCTTCGGCCAGAATATATCCCGCTCCCGAAAGTTCTCCGTTTCCAAGCGTGGTATTGCCGCGGTGAAACGATATGTACAAAGGGCTGCTGCCCGCGCCGACAATGGTAAACGTATCCCGTTTTAAGATCAGATCGTCCCCTTCTTCCCGATAAAAGGTAATGCGGTCCCCAATCTGATAATCCGAAGAATCCAGAAATTCGATATCCACAAAACATTCGCCCGATTTTTGCGGCAGTCTGCCTTCTATGGGCGTTAATTGATTTAGCGTAGGGGAAATCGATTCCAGATGCAGCACCTTCTGGCTTTCGTCCCCGCAGAGCACGTCCGTCATATACCCCGGCTCCGCCCGGGATACGCCGTTTATCGCGGAAAGCGCCGCCACATCGTCCTCCGTCAGCCCCAGCGTGCCGACTACTTTCAGATCCATCAATTTATGTTCATCAAAATAAGCATCTCCGGAATAGCGCATATCCGGAGCTGCCGACTGAATACCCGAATAAAAAGCCACGCCCAGCGCCACGATCAAAAGGATCGAAAGAAAACGGTTGAGGCTCTTTCGGATTTCCATATAAAAATCTTTTCTCAGTGCCCTTTTTTTCATAGAAATCACTTACCACTCGATATTTTCTACCGACATTGGCGTCTCGTTGATCTTTGTGGACGCCACTTTTCCGTTCTTAATGTGAATCACGCGGTCCGCCATCGGCGCGATCGCCGTATTGTGCGTAATCACAATCACCGTCATTCCCTTTTCCCTGCACATATCCTGAAGGAGTTTTAAAATAGATTTCCCCGTCAGATAATCAAGCGCGCCCGTCGGCTCGTCGCAGAGCAGAAGTTTGGGATTTTTCGCCAAAGCGCGCGCAATCGACACGCGCTGCTGTTCTCCGCCGGAAAGCTGCGCCGGAAAATTTTTCAGGCGTTCTTTTAAACCCACTTCTTCCAGCACTTCCCGCGCGTCCAGCGGATTTTTGCAAATCTGCAGGGCAAGCTCTACATTTTCCAGCGCCGTCAGATTGGGAATCAGATTATAAAACTGAAATACAAACCCAATGTCGTTGCGCCGGTAGCCCGTAAGTTTTCTCTGCGGATATTTTGCAATGTCCTCGCCGTCCACCAGCACCCGTCCGCCGCTCGCCGTGTCCATGCCGCCCAGAATATTTAAAACGGTCGTCTTTCCCGCGCCGCTTGGACCTACGATTACAACAAATTCCCCTTTGGAAATCGAAAAATCAATCCCGTCAACCGCGCGGATCTCTACCTCGCCCATCCGATAAACTTTTGAAACGTTTTCTAACTGTACAAAGCCTTCCATATCCCATCCTCATAAACAGCCGCCATCAGCGCGCCGAAATTGTCCGCCCTATCCGAGTATACCGTTCGGTATATTGCCTGTCAAGAAGCAGTGTGATATATTTTAGTATAGCATACCTCCCTGTGAGCAATCCTTAAAATTTGATAAAAAAGGACATCCGAAATGAAACGAACCAAAGCGCGCCGCGCTTCCGGCCGCGGCGCTTATCTGCAATCCATTCTTTTTCTCGCGCTTCTGGCCTGCGTGTTTGCCCTCGGCGCGCGCCTGTTAAACGGCGCGGATTCCACGCAGTTTGAAAATGCTGTTTTGCAGTATGTCGTAGATGGAGATACGATCGATGTGACCGTACAGGAAAAGGAAATGCGCGTACGCCTGATCGGCATTGACACGCCTGAAAGCGTCAGCCGCACGCAGGAAAATACGCCGCAAGGCGAATCCGCCGCCGAATATCTGCGCAGCCGGATTCGCCCCGGTGATCCGCTTTATCTGGAATACGATACGCAGCGCTTTGATCCGTACGGGCGCACGCTCGCTTATGTATGGCTTGCGCCCGACGCCGATACCGGCAGTCAGGATGATTTTCGCGCATACAATTTAAACGCCGTTATTTATCAAAATACTTACTGCAGGCTTCTGACCGTTCCGCCCAATGATAAATACGCCGACTGGTTCGCGCAGCTAACACCGTTTCAGGAAAACGAAACAAGCGCTGCCGCGGCAGCGCCGGCATATGCGCGTTATTCGCGCTGCCGCGCTTTTGTCACCGCCGTCGTTACGCCAAAGCATGCCGCCGCGAAAAGGAACTGAATCAGCAGGCCCTGCATAACCGTCTGAAGCATGCCGCTGTTTAAACGGGCGTAATCTCCCAGAAGGCCGTTGATCTTTGAATACCAGTAAGTGGGAAGGAAACGGGCCGCTTTTTCTACGCCGCTTCCCAGCATTTCAATCGGCACAAAAATGCCGCCGAGAAAACACAATCCCAGAGATATCACATTGGCAATCCCGTTAAGCGCGCCTGCGTTGCCCGCCGCCATGCCCGTCAGATAAGCGAGGCTCATCGCCACCGTCATACAGGCGAGGCTGTTCAGCAGATAGCAGAACCGGTTTTCCGAGCGAAAGGCGCCGCCATGATAAACCGCAGACTGAACCGCTATGCACACGCCCCACACGAGTACTCCCACCGTAAGAAAGCAGGCGATCGCCGCGCTGTTCTGCACCCGCGCGGAAACCGGCGAACAGGTAATCCTGCGCTTAATTTCTTTCTTTTTAAACTCCATGACCACAAAACTCATGCTGATAATCATTCCGCCTAAAAAGCCATAGGGCAGATAAGCAAAAAAATCATTGTAATCGGGACGGCGGCCCGCATTTCCATTTACATCTAAAAGCGTAACGGACGCCTCTTTTTGCGAAAGTTCCAATGCCTTTTCGCACGCTTCCTCCATGGAAAACCCGCCGGCCGTATAAACGCGGATCTGTTGAAGCAGATTATTGATTTTTGCATGCAGGTAATATTCCCCCGCCGAACCGGGCACCGAAACGATCTGCACCGCGGCCCCGCCTTCGGCAAGTTTCTTTGCCGCGTCTTCGGGAACAATCAGCACGCATTGTATATTCCGATAAAAAAGTTCGTCCCAAATTGCCTGCTTATCGTCCGCAACCGCGGCCAAAATCTGATTCCGGGCGATATACTCCGTCAGGACGTTTCCAATCTTCCCGCCTTCCCTGTCCAATACCGCCACGCGATACCGTGCGGCGGAAAAAGCGGATGTATCGTTTGTCTCTATATTCTTCTGGGAAATAAAAACGATGCTGACCGTAATCAAAAGATACATCAGCAGCAGTCCGCTGTTTTTGAAAACAATCTGAAGATATCCTTTAAAGACTCTCATACCTCTCCCTCCTTAAACGCCAAAAGCCGGTCAGTACAAACACCGACGTAATTGCGGCAAGCAAAAAAAGATTTCTGCGGTATCGCTCCGGATTATCATATATGGAGATACTGTAAAACGCATCCGCGATCAGGGCGGCCGGATTGATCCGGTTAAGGAGCGGGGCGTGATGTTCCACAATGTCTTTCATATTCACAAACATCAGGCCGGCAAAAAAACTCATCAGCAAAGACGAACCGATCAGAACGGTGTTTTTAAATCCCTCGCGCATTTTTGCGCTTCCCACAAACATTCCGAAGGCAACGCCCGCCATACTTCCAAGCGCGCATACCGGCAGAAGCAGCGCCCATTTGCCGCCAAAGGAAAGTCCAAGCAGGCGCAGATACAAAAGCAGCAGGCAGACATTTCCAAACTGTACCGTAAACGCCGCCGCCATTTCCGCAAGCACCAGGCTCAGGCGGTGTACCGGCGCAACGCTGCGCCGAAGCGCCAGCGGCGACTGATCCGCGCGCATCTCTGTCGCGCAGGTCATTCCCAGAAACGCTCCGAACAGACATGCCATGCTGATCAGCGCATAAAAATATCCCAGATTCGTTTCCATACTGCCGCCGTTTATGTCCGCGCTTTCCAGATAATCGCCGTAACGGCTGATCTGCGCGGCGGCGGGGATAAGTCCGGCCGGATTCTGTTCCCCAATCTGCAGGATCATCGTTTGATTTTCCAGATACGAACGAAGCAGCGTCTCTAAAACCGTCTCCTGTATGCCGAGTGAGGTCACGGTAAGCGAAGGCTCCTCTTCGCTGTAAAAAATACCCTTCACTTCCCCGTGCGCCAGCGCCTCCAGGGCTTCTTCCTCTTCCATCGGATTCAGGTTCAGAACCGCGCCGTCCATTTCCTGTAAAAGCCGCTCAAAAATCTGATTCCCCCGCGACACGAGCGCCGCCGGAACCGCGCTCATTTTTTCCGGATCCACGCCGTTTCCGAAAGACACAAAAAATAAAGTGGCCATCACAATGGGGAAAAGCAAACCCCAAAATCCTTCCTGTTTGCGGCGCAGGAGCTGTAAAAGACGAATGGCATACAATCGCATACGTTTTCCTCCCTAATCCCTTAGTTCTTTTCCGGTCAGTTCCAAAAAAACATCGTTTAGCGTAGGCAGTTCGGACAGTACCCGTCCGAATGTCACTCCCTGTCCCTGCAGATAGTTCAGAATACGCACGACATTGTGCTGCGCGCTGGTGCATTTCACCGTCAGGGTCCGCTCCCTGTCATACTCTACCCGGAACACATGGGGCAGGTTTGCAATATCCGCCTGCTGCTCCTGGGTAAGCTCCGCTTTTTCTACAACAATCGTTTCGCCCGTTTTGATCATTTGCTTTAATTCTTCGGGCGTTCCCTCCGCAATGCTGCGGCCGTGATCCATAATGACGATGCGGCTGCAGATCTGTTCCACTTCTTCCATATAGTGGGAAGTATAGATAATCGTAGAGCCATTGCGGTTTAATTCCACAATGCCCTCCAAAATGCGGTTGCGGCTCTGGGGGTCGACCGCTACGGTAGGCTCGTCCATGATGATCAGGCGCGGCCGGTGCGCAATTCCGCAGGCAATGTTCAGACGCCGCAGCAGGCCGCCGGAAAGCTTTCGCGGCATCATTTTTTTGTAATCTTCCAGACCTGTAAATTGAATGGCATCCTGCACAAGCTCGCGGCGCTTTCCTTTCTCCGGCACATAAAGCCCGCAAAAATAATCGATATTTTCATAAACGGTCATCTGTTCAAATACCGCCACATTCTGCGGCACTACGCCAATCTGGCGTTTCAGCCCGTAGCTGTCCGGCTGCATCTGCTTCCCAAAAACCGTAATTGTGCCTTTGTCAAATTTCAAAAGCGCCAGAAGACAGTTGATCGCCGTTGTTTTGCCGGATCCGTTGGGACCGAGAAGCCCGAAAATTTCGCCCTCCTGAATATCCAGATTAAAATGGTCCAGCGCCAGTAATTCCCCATATCGTTTTACCAGATTTTCTATATGTATCATAAGCCCTCCTAAAATCTGTTTTTCCTTTTTTATCATACAGTAAAAGCGTTTTTCTTTACAGTGCGGTTTGTCAAAATTATAGATTACAAATGTCATTTTATTTCCCTGATTTACTTGCGCAGAAAAATGCAATATGTTAAGATTTTATATTATCATTTCCGGAAGGCGCAGCCATGAATTATCTTATTGATCAGAGTATTTTGCTGTTATACTGCCTGTGCAGCCTGTTTTTTATTCCCGTGCGGGCGGAAATCGTGATCGCTTTTTTCCTTGCGGCCAACGTCTGCGCGATTCTGTACTGCGCGCCAAATCGTTGGTTTGCAGCCGCGGCGGCGGGCGTTTATTGCCTGCTGCACCTGCCGTTTCCGGAACTGCTTTTGTTTTTTCCCGCGCCGTTTTACGCCCTGCTGTTATCCGCCGGGGAAGATCGGCGCAAAAAACCGCTCTTGCTTGCCGAAGGAGCGTTTGTCCTTTGCGCATGTTTACCGCAGCTTTCCCGCAATTGGGGAGAAACCGTCTATATTCTGGGCGGCTCTGCGCTTGCCGTTTTGCTGTACCGCAAAACCGATATGTATGAAAAGCTGCTGATAAAATGCCGGAAAGTACACGACGCCGATACAGAACGCGCATTGCAGTTGAAAGAAAAAAACCGTTTTTTGAGCGACCGGCAGAATTTTGAAATTTACGACGCCACCTTAAAGGAGCGCAGCCGCATTGCGCGGGAAATCCATGATAACGTAGGGCATATGCTCACCCGCTCTATTTTGATGGTGGGCGCGTTAAAAACAGCCCATCCGGGCGACAGCCTTACGCAGCCTCTGAACCAGCTTGACGCGGCTTTAAACGAGGCGATGGACGACATCCGCGCAAGCGTACACGACCTGCACGATCATTCGATCGATCTGGAGCAGAATCTGCGCGCGCTGGTGCAGGATTTCTGCTTTTGTCCCGTATCCCTGCAGTATGATGTTTCTTCCGGCGCGCCCGCCGCAGTCAAATATTGTATGACCGCCGTTACCAGAGAAGCGCTGGTAAATATTTCGCGCCACAGCAACGCCAGCCGCGCATCTGTCAGCGCGCAGGAACATCCCGCGTTTTATCAGCTTTCCATCCGCGATAACGGCACGGCGCCCGCGCAAAAAACATATGGGAGCGGCATCGGTCTTACCAATATGCAGACCCGTGTCGCCGCGCTTGGCGGAACCCTGCAAATATTTACGGAAAACGGGTTCTGCATCTATATCACGATACCAAAATATCCCGGAAAAGAGGCGGCTTATGAACATTCTGTTAGTGGATGACGACGTGCTGGTAACCACCGCGTTAAAAACCATACTGGAAACGGACAGCGCTATTTGCGTAACGGGAACCGGCTGCTGCGGGCAGGACGCGATCCGTCTTTACCGCGAGCTGCAGCCCGATATTCTTTTAATGGATATCCGCATGAAAAATATGGACGGGCTGGAGGCGGCGCAGGAGATTCTGCTTGAGTTCCCGCAGGCGAAAATTCTTCTTTTAACTACCTTCGCCGACGACGAATATCTGGTCCGGTCGCTGAAAATCGGTACGAAAGGCTATCTCTTAAAGCAGGATTACGCCAACCTGATTCCGGCAATCCACGCCGTTTACAGCGGCCAGACCGTCTTAGGCAGCGAGGTGGTGAACCGCCTGCCGGAATTGCTGCAAAAAGAAAACGCGGTAGACGGCAAAAAATACGGGCTTACCGAAAAAGAACTGGAAATTGTCCGCGCGGTAGCAAACGGTCTTTCCAACCGCGAGATTGCCGACGCGCTCTTTTTGAGCGAAGGAACCGTGCGCAATTATTTAAGCGCTGTTTTAGAAAAGCTAACGCTGCGCGACCGCACGCAGTTAGCGATTTACTATTATAAACATATGACACAGGAGAACAACGACTATGAAAACATCGGCTGAACTGCGTACTCTTTTACACTCCATTGACCGCAAAAGCTATCCTGCTTATAAATCTCTGGGCGGTATCTGGCAGTTTCCGCAATATGCGCTTTGCATCGATCATGTGCAGGGGGATCCGTTTGCGTCGCCCTCGGCGCTGCATGTGGAAATCCCCGCCGCGCGCGCCGGATTTCCCCGCTCCTGCTATGAAAAGAACTGCGCGCGTATCGCCCTGCAGGATTTTCTTACCCGGCAGCTTGCGCGTCAGTTTGAAACCTATAATTTTAAGGCGAAGGGATCCGGGAAAAGCGGGCTTTTATCCATCACGCGCTGCGGGCAGGAAGTGCTGGAGCGCAGCGCCTGCCAGATCGCGGACGGCGCGCTGACCGCGCGTTTCCATGTGGGCTTTCCCGCTTTCGGACGCACGATTAACGCGGGCGAACTGGAAAAAATTTTGTTTGATTTTCTTCCGCGCTGCATACAGGACAGTCTCTTTTTTCAGCGGCTTGATCAGGAAAAACTGCAAAACGCCGTTTTTCTCGCGGAGGACCAGGATTTTTTACGCGCGCTGTTAAGGGAAAAGGACTACGTCGCTTTTATCGCCAACGGTTCCGTGCTTCCGCGAAAGAGCGGCGTATCGGAACTGCCCTTAAAGGACGGCGTCCCGTTTGTCTCGCCGCAGACCATGGAGCAGACTTTTACGCTCCCGCACCGCGGCAAGATCAGCGGCATGGCGATTCCTTCCGGCATTACGCTGATCGTGGGAGGCGGCTATCACGGAAAATCCACGCTGCTTGAAGCAATCCAGGCGGGCGTTTACAATCATATCGCGGGAGACGGCAGAGAATTTGTATTAACGCGGGAAAACGCGGTAAAGCTGCGCGCCGAGGACGGGCGCTGCGTGCGCAAGGTAGACATCTCTTTGTTTATCAACGATCTGCCCAACAAAAAGGACACCGCGTCGTTTACCACCGAGGACGCCAGCGGAAGCACTTCGCAGGCCGCCGGGCTAATTGAAAGCATGGAAGCCGGTTCGCGCCTGTTTTTGATCGACGAAGATACCTCCGCCACCAATTTTATGGTGCGCGACGACTTTATGCAGCAGGTGATCAGCCGCAAAAAGGAACCGATCACGCCTTTTATTGAGCGTGTAAAAGATCTGTATGAAAAAGCCGGCGTTTCCACGATCATGGTCGCCGGAAGTTCGGGCGCGTTCTTTTATGCCGCCGATTCTATTTTGCAGATGGACTGCTATCGCGCCTTAGACATTACGGAAAAAGTAAAGGCGCTCTGCCGGGAACGTCCCGTTTCTCTTTCGCAGCCTCCCGCCTTTTGTCCGCCGGATTTTCGGCGCGTTCTCCCGCCCTATCAGAGGGCGGAACGCCACGGGCGCGCAAGAAACGGCAGAGGCGGCGCGCCGGACGCCCGGCACGAGCATATGAAGGTGCGCGCGTCGGCGCTGGAATCGTTCTCGCTTGACAAAGAGACGGTAAATGTGCGCTATGTGGAGCAGCTTGCCGATCCCGAACAGGTAACGGCGCTCGCCTATCTTCTGCGCTTTGTCCTAGAACAGGTACAAGACGGGGAAAAAACTGTCCGGGAAACGGTACAGAGTGTGATGGACACACTGGAAAAAAACGGATGGAGCGCTTTTTGTAACTCTTATATCCCCTGCGGCCTGGCAAAGCCGCGCCCGCAGGAACTGTTTGCATGTATCAACCGTTTTCGCGGGTAATACAAAAGGAGGAAACGCATTATGAAATGGTCAACATTGCTCTGCTCGGACCGCATCCGCAGTTATACCGGTTCGTCCAGTTCCACCGATTTAAGAAGTGAGTTTGAAAAGGACTACCACCGCATCATCGGCAGCGCTTCTTTTCGGAGGCTGCAGGATAAGACGCAGGTATTTCCTCTGGATAAAAGCGATTTTATCCGCACGCGTCTGACGCACTCCATGGAGGTGTCGTCGCTCGCACGCTCGCTGGGGCAGAATATTTCCCAGTATATTATAAAAAACAGCCGGGATGCGGAATTTGATCTGCAGATGCAGTCGGACATATGCAGTATCGTACAGTGCGCCGGCCTGATCCACGACATCGGAAATCCCCCGTTCGGGCATTTTGGCGAGACTACGATCCGCGACTGGTTCCGCGGCAATCTCCCCAAACTCTCTTTTAAGGGAAAACCGGTCTGTGAAATCCTCAATCCCCAGATGCTGCAGGATTTCTGCCATTTTGAGGGCAACGCCCAGGCGCTGCGGCTGGTTACAAAGCTGCATTATCTGGTGGACGAATACGGGATGAACTTAACCTACGCCCTGTTAAGCACGATCATCAAATATCCGGTTTCTTCTCTGGAAATCAATAAAAAAAGCGGGAATATAAAAGATAAAAAACTCGGCTATTTTTATGCCGACCGGGATGTGTTTGAAAAAATACAGTCCGCCACGCAGACCGGCGGATGCCGCCACCCTCTTTGTTACATTCTGGAGGCTGCGGACGATATTGCCTATCTGACCGCGGATATTGAAGACGCCCATAAAAAAGGCTTCCTCTCCTATCGGATGCTTTTGGAGGAGCTGCGCGCGGAAGAAGTGCTGACCCGCATGCTTCCGGAAGACCAGAAGATCTATCTGGAGATGGTAAACCGGCTGGAGCACAAATACGAAAGCGGCGTGAAACGTCAGGCCGCAAATCCGGAAGACTACGCCGTATCTAATTGGATCATCAATGTACAGGGCTTTCTGATCGCCTGCGCGACTTATGGATTTACCAAAAATTACCGCGCGATCATGGACGGAACGTTTGCTTCCGATCTCTTTGCCAACACGCATGGAAGCGCCCTGCACGACCGGCTGGGAGATATCGCTTACCGCCATGTGTTTGTCTCGCGCCCCATCTTTAAACTGGAGATTTCCGCCTCCGCCATCCTGGAATCGCTGCTTTCCAAATTTACGGACGCGGTTCTTTATTACGACACCGATCAGCCGATGACGGACGTACAGGAAAAATTAATCACCCTGATCTCGGAAAATTATAAGGCGGTCTACCGCCGGCAGGCGGAAGGAAAATCCGAGCAGGAAAAGCTGTACCTGCGCCTGATGCTGGTGACAGACTATATCTGCGGCATGACAGACAGCTATGCCAAACGGCTTTATCAGGAAATCAACGGGATCGATTAGCCCGGCGCTTTTTCAGCCAGGTACCCAAAACGTCGATCCATTTCCCGGTACACACAAACGTGAAGACAGACGCCGCGAAACTGTTGCATAAAACCAGAAGAACCATCAGCGCGACCAGCGCCGACCACCATATATATTTTGTCTGCCCCATCTGCATAATCGGATATATCTCATAGGCGATATATCTTTGCACAAAGCCGTGCAGTAAATATGCCATCAGGGTATAACGTCCGCAGGAAGTGAGCAGCGGTATTTTTTTATCGGGGATCACCAGCAAAAGGAACGCAATCCATATCGCCGCAACCAGCAGAAGCTCAAATTTGATCCGCGGACTGTAGACCGCCGCCTGATAAGAATAAGAGCCGTACAGGATATAGACGTTAAGCGTCTGCGCGCGCGCGTTTTGGACAATATAATATATGCAGCCTCCCACCGCGATCAGGCTGAGGCCTTTTAGCCATATATTTTTCTGCAGATTTTTAAGACGCCGGCCTTTTCCTTCCTCCCTGCAGATCTGCCCCAGATAATATCCGGCGGTAAAATAGGGTAAAAAAGTAAAAAACCGCGACAGCGTCAGATAATACCCAATCGTATTGTCAAAGCCGGCAGCCAGCGACAGAAAAATGGTTCCCGCCAAAACGGCGATCCGCGCGGACGTCTTTTTTACATCGATAACCGGAAGGATCAGGTAATACATGATAAGTGCCAGCAGATACCAGAGCAGCCAGTAGGGCGTGGTAAACTGCACGGTCCATTGTTCCGTCTGATGTATGCGCGCATCCTGCAGCAAATACAATACCTGAAACAAAAAATAGGGCCAGCACATATACAGCAGGATCTTTTTCC
>CANQJX010000005.1 GCA_947624335.1 uncultured Marvinbryantia sp. | reverse complement strand
CTGAAGTTTCCGGCGGCGGAAGAAAACCGTGGAGACAGAAAGGAACCGGTCATGCAAGACAGGGTTCAACCAGGGCGCCGCAGTGGAAAGGCGGCGGCGTGGTATTCGCCCCGGTTCCCAGAGATTATTCCTTTAAGATGAATAAGAAAGAAAAACAGGCGGCTCTGAAATCGGTATTGACATCCAAGGTTCAGGAAAACAAAATGGTTGTGCTGGACGACCTGAAGCTGGATGCGGTTAAGACAAAGAGCATGGTGGAGATTCTCCGCAACATAAACGCGCCGAAAGCGCTGATTGTTCTGGACGAAAAAAATGAAAATGTAATTTTGTCCGCAAGAAATATTGCCGACGTGGAAACGGCGCTGACAAGCACCATCAATGTGTATGACATTCTGAAGTACCACACGTTGGTTATGACAAAAGCGGCCGTAGAGGCAATCGAGGAGGTGTACGCATAATGGCAGCGCTCCAGTATTATGATGTGATTTTAAAACCGATCGTAACCGAAAAGAGTATGAACGCGATGAGCGAGAAGAAATACACTTTTCAGGTACACACAGAGGCGACGAAGACTCAGATTAAAGAAGCTGTTGAAAAAATGTTTGAAGGAACAAAAGTAAAGAGCGTCAACACAATGAATCTGAAGGGAAAGAAAAGACGCCGCGGAATGACCGTGGGCAGAACGGCGAAGAGAAAGAAAGCAATCGTTACGCTCACAGAAGATTCCAAAGAAATCGAAATTTTTGAAGGATTATAAAAGGGCGGCCAAAAAGCGGCACCCAAGGGCCGGACGGCGCGCCGGACGCGCTGCAGGAGCCTTATTTATCTACTGCGAAGTAGGATAACCAATATCGAAAGGAGAAACAATCATGGGAATTAAAACCTATAAACCATATACACCTTCCAGAAGACATATGACCGGTTCGGACTTCTCCGAGATTACGAAGTCCACGCCGGAGAAGAGCCTTCTGGTTTCCCTCAAGAAAAATTCCGGGCGTAATAATCAGGGTAAGATCACGGTGAGACACCGCGGAGGCGGTTCCAGAAGAAAATATCGTGTGATTGATTTTAAGAGAAATAAGAAAGACGGGATTCCGGGCGTTGTAACCGGAATCGAGTACGATCCGAACCGTTCCGCAAACATTGCGCTGATCACTTATGTGGACGGCGAAAAGGCCTATATCCTTGCTCCGCAGGGACTGAAAGACGGCATGCGGGTTATGAGCGGGCCGGAAGCGGAAATCAGAGTGGGCAACTGCCTGCCGCTTTCTGAGATTCCGGTCGGTACGCTGATTCACAACATCGAACTTCATCCGGGCAAGGGCGGCCAGTTGGTAAGAAGCGCGGGAAACAGCGCGCAGTTGATGGCGAAAGAAGGAAAATACGCAACCTTACGTCTGCCCTCCGGCGAGATGAGAATGGTGCCGATTGTATGCAGGGCAACGATAGGCGTGGTTGGAAACGGCGACCACAACTTAATCAATATCGGAAAAGCAGGAAGAAAACGTCACATGGGTATCCGTCCGACTGTTCGCGGTTCCGTTATGAACCCGAATGACCATCCGCATGGCGGCGGCGAAGGCAAGACCGGCATCGGCCGTCCGGGTCCGAGCACTCCGTGGGGCAAACCGGCACTCGGCCTGAAGACAAGACCGAAGAAAAAGGCGTCGAACAAGCTGATCATCAGAAGAAGAGACGGAAGAGCGATTAATTCATAAAAGGAGGTAGAACCTATGGCACGTTCACTGAAAAAAGGACCGTTTGCGGACGAAAGCTTACTGAAAAAAGTAAACGCCATGAACGAATCGGGCAGCAAGCAGGTAATTAAGACCTGGTCCCGCCGTTCCACGATTTTCCCGCAGATGGTTGGACATACGATAGCAGTCCATGATGGAAGAAGACATGTTCCTGTATATATCACGGAAGATATGGTCGGACATAAACTAGGAGAGTTTGTTGCGACCAGAACGTACAGAGGACATGGAAAAGACGAGAAGAAATCCCGCTAGGATTATTTTGAAAGGAGGTTATATCCATGGCAAAAGGACATAGATCCCAGATCAAGAGAGAGAGAAACGCGAATAAGGATACAAGACCGTCCGCAAAGTTATCTTATGCGAGAGTGTCTGTCCAGAAAGCATGTTTTGTTTTAGATGCTATCAGAGGCAAAGATGTGCAGACAGCGCTCGGAATCGTAACCTACAATCCGAGATATGCGTCTGCGCTGATTAAAAAATTACTGGAGTCGGCGATTGCGAATGCCGAAAATAACAACGGCATGAACCGCGAGAACCTTTTTGTGGAGGAATGCTACGCAAACAAGGGACCGACAATGAAGAGAATCAGACCGAGGGCACAGGGCAGGGCTTACCGCATCGAAAAGAGAATGAGCCATATTACTGTTGTGCTGAATGAGAGATAGGAGGGAAAGCATGGGACAGAAAGTAAATCCGCATGGATTGAGAGTCGGTGTTATTAAAGACTGGGATTCCAAATGGTATGCTGAGTCTGAGTTTGCAGACTACCTTGTGGAAGATAATAAAATCAGAACATTCCTGAAAAAGAAATTATACAGTGCCGGTATTTCCAAAATCGAGATCGAGCGGGCGTCCGGAAGAATCAAGGTGATTATCTATACCGCAAAGCCCGGCGTAGTAATCGGCAAGGGCGGTTCCGAGATCGAGAAGGTAAAAGCCGAGGTACAGAAGCTGACGAAGGAAAAGCTGCTGGTTGACATTAAAGAAGTAAAGAGACCGGACAGGGACGCGCAGTTAGTGGCGGAAAATATCGCCCAGCAGCTGGAAAACCGTGTTTCGTTCCGCCGTGCAATGAAGTCCACTATGGGCAGAACCATGAAGATGGGCGCGAAGGGAATCAAAGCGGCTGTCTCCGGGCGTCTTGGCGGCGCGGATATTGCCCGTACGGAGTTTTACAGCGAGGGAACCATTCCCCTGCAGACGCTCCGCGCAGATATTGACTATGGATTCGCAGAAGCAGATACCACTTACGGCAAACTCGGCGTAAAGGTGTGGATTTATAACGGCGAAATCCTTCCCACAAAAACGGCAAAGGAAGGGAGCGATAAATAATGTTAATGCCAAAGAGAGTAAAAAGACGTAAACAGTTCCGCGGCAGTATGGCAGGCAAAGCCTTAAGAGGCAATACGATCTCCAACGGCGAATACGGACTGGTTGCCATCGAGCCATGCTGGATTAAGTCAAATCAGATCGAGGCGGCCCGTGTCGCTATGACCCGTTATATTAAGCGTGGCGGTAAAGTCTGGATCAAGATTTTCCCGGACAAACCGGTAACGGCAAAGCCGGCGGAAACCCGTATGGGTTCCGGTAAGGGAACATTGGAATATTGGGTAGCAGTTGTAAAACCGGGCCGCGTCATGTTTGAACTTGCAGGCGTACCGGAAGAAGTAGCACGCGAGGCGCTTCGTCTTGCCATGCATAAGTTGCCTTGCAAATGTAAGATTGTTTCTCGTGCGGATTTAGAAGGCGGTGATAACAGTGAAAACTAAAAAGTATGTAGAAGATTTAAGAAAGAAATCCGTTTCCGAATTAAATCAGGAATTAGTAGCTGCGAAAAAGGAACTTTTTAATTTGAGATTCCAGAATGCGACCAATCAGTTGGATAACACGAGCAGAATCAGAGAAGTTCGCAGGAACATCGCCAGGATTCAGACTGTTATCACACAGATGGAAAACGCATAACGATCACCACGAAAGGAGCAAATGGACGTGGAAAGAAATCTTAGAAAAACCCGTACAGGGAAGGTTGTCAGCAACAAAATGGACAAAACGATTGTCGTTGCGGTGGAAAACCATGTAAAGCATCCTCTGTACAAAAAGGTTGTTAAGAAAACTTATAAATTAAAAGCACACGACGAAAACAATGAATGCAATATCGGCGATACCGTAAAGGTTATGGAGACAAGGCCGTTATCGAAAGATAAGAGATGGAGACTTGTCGAGATCACCGAGAAGGCGAAATAGTATAGGAGGGAAAGCATGATACAGCAGGAAAGCAGACTCAGAGTCGCGGATAACACCGGCGCAAAAGAATTGCTTTGCATCAGGGTTATGGGCGGTTCGACAAGAAGATATGCAAGTATCGGGGACATTATCGTTGCTACGGTTAAAGATGCAACACCAGGCGGCGTTGTAAAAAAAGGTGATGTCGTTAAGGCTGTCGTCGTTCGTACGGTAAAGGAGATCCGGCGTAAAGACGGTTCCTATATCAGATTTGATGAAAATGCCGCGGTCATCATTAAAGATGACAAAACTCCGAGAGGAACCCGTATTTTTGGACCGGTTGCAAGAGAACTTCGTGATAAGCAGTTTACGAAGATCGCTTCGCTCGCTCCGGAAGTTTTATAAGGAGGTAGCAGATGTCAGCGTTAAAGATCAAAAAAGGCGATACGGTAAGAGTAATCGCCGGCAAAGATAAAGACAAAGAGGGCAAGGTTCTGGCGGTTGACAGAAAGAATCAGAGAGTCCTGGTGGAAAATGTAAATATGGTTGTAAAGCATGCGAAACCCTCTGCGGCAAACCAGCAGGGCGGCATTATCAACAAAGAGGCTTATATCCATATTTCCAATGTAATGCTGCTGGTAAACGGCACACCGACAAGAGTTGGTTTCAAAGTGGATGGCGATAAAAAGGTCCGCGTGGCGAAAGCAACCGGCGCGGTCATCGATTAATTGAGAGAGGAGGCCATACAAGTTGAGTAGACTCAAAGACACTTACAAAAACGAGATCGTAGATGCTATGATCAAGAAGTTTGGCTATAAGAACATCATGCAAGTTCCGAAGCTGGAAAAAGTGGTCGTCAATATGGGCGTCGGGGAAGCGAAAGAGAACGCAAAGATTCTGGAATCCGCGATCAAAGATCTGGAGACGATCACCGGCCAGAAGGCGGTTGTCACAAAAGCGAAAAAGTCCGTGGCAAACTTTAAAATCAGGGAAGGAATGTCCATCGGATGCAAAGTAACCCTGCGTGGCGAGAGAATGTACGAATTTGTGGATCGTCTGATCAATCTGGCGCTTCCGCGTGTGCGCGACTTCCGCGGCGTAAATCCGAATGCGTTTGACGGCAGAGGAAATTATGCGCTCGGTATCAAAGAGCAGTTGATTTTCCCGGAGATCGAGTACGATAAGATCGATAAGGTCAGGGGTATGGACGTTATTTTTGTGACGACGGCGAACACTGACGAAGAAGCCCGTGAACTGTTGACTCTGTTCAACATGCCTTTTGCGAAATAAGAAGTAATTAGGAGGAAATTCATCCATGGCTAAAACAGCAATGAAGATTAAACAGCAGCGCAAACAGAAATTCTCAACCAGAGAGTACAACCGCTGCAAAATCTGTGGTCGTCCGCATGCTTATCTGAGAAAATACGGAATCTGCAGAATTTGCTTCCGTGAGCTGGCATACAAAGGACAGATTCCCGGTGTTAAGAAGGCAAGTTGGTAATTGTCCCGATCCGAAGAATCGGGATCAGACGGCATCGGGCGCAGCGCGGTGCCAGGCAGATCAATAATCATAAAATAAGGAGGACAATCAGATGACTATGAGCGATCCGATTGCAGATATGCTTACAAGAATCCGTAATGCAAATACTGCAAAACATGATACAGTAGATGTTCCGTCGTCCAAGATGAAGCTTTCCATCGCAAATATTCTCTTAGACGAAGGCTATATCAGCAAATATGAAGTCGTAGAAGAAAGCGGTTTTCCGGTTATCCGCATTACGCTGAAATACGGCGCAGACAAGAACGAAAAGATTATCACAGGGATCAAGAGAATCTCCAAACCGGGCCTTCGCGTGTACGCGGGCAAGAACGAGATCCCCAGAGTACTCGGCGGACTGGGCGTGGCGATCCTTTCCACGAACAAAGGCGTAATTACGGACAAGGAAGCGCGCAGACAGCAGGTCGGCGGCGAAGTGCTTGCCTTTGTCTGGTAAACGAAGCGAAAACTCACTGAAAACAGAGTGGTGGATGCCACTCCGAAAATCTAAGTAAGGAGGACATGGAAATGTCACGAATCGGTAGAATGCCGGTTGTTATTCCGGCAGGCGTTACGGTTACTGTTGCCGAGGGCAATAAAGTGACGGTAAAAGGAAGCAAAGGGACGCTGGAGAAAGTGCTTCCGGCGGAAATGAGCATTAAAGTAGAAGACGGTCATGTGATCGTTAGCAGACCGAATGATCTGAAGAAAATGAAGGCGCTGCACGGTTTGACCAGAACCCTGATCCACAACATGGTTGTCGGCGTCAGCGAAGGATTTGAAAAGGTTCTGGAAGTAAACGGCGTGGGTTACAAAGCGGCGAAGCAGGGAAAGAAACTGACGTTATCCCTCGGCTATTCCCATCCGGTCGAGATGACGGATCCGGAAGGACTGGAAGCTGTCGTAGACGGTAATAAAATTACGGTTAAAGGGTATCGACAAGGAAAAAGTTGGCCAATATGCTGCCGAAATCAGAGAAAAGAGAGCTCCGGAACCCTATAAGGGCAAAGGAATCAAGTATGCTGACGAAGTGATCCGGCGTAAAGTCGGCAAGACTGGTAAGAAATAAGTAAGGAGAGTGTGAAGATGATTAGAAAAGAATCAAGGTCTAAAGTTCGTGTTAATAAACACAAAAGAGTTCGCAATCGTTTTGCAGGGACTGCAGAAAGACCGCGTCTGGCAGTGTTTAGAAGCAATAATCATATGTATGCTCAAATTATTGACGATACCGTCGGAAACACTCTCGTATCCGCATCTACGCTTCAGAAGGAAGTGAAGGCAGAACTGGAGAAGACAAATAACGTCGATGCAGCGGCATACTTAGGAAAAGTAATTGCGCAGAGGGCGCTGGAGAAAGGAATCAAAAACGTAGTCTTTGATCGCGGCGGCTTTATATATCAGGGTAAAATTCAGGCATTAGCAGATGCAGCAAGAGAAGCTGGTCTGGAGTTTTAGGAGGTAGACACATGAAACGTGAGATTATTGATGCAAGTCAATTGGAATTAAATGAGAAAGTAGTGTCTATTAAGCGTGTTACCAAGGTTGTAAAAGGCGGTAAAAATATGAAATTCACAGCTTTAGTGGTTGTGGGCGACGGAAACGGCCATGTTGGTGCTGGGCTTGGAAAGGCAAAAGAAATTCCGGAAGCGATCCGCAAAGGAAAAGAAGACGCTGCTAAGAAACTGATTCATGTTGCGCTGGACGAAAATGCAAGCATTCCGCATGATTTTGAAGGAAAGTTCGGCGGTTCCCATGTCGTATTAAAGAGAGCGCCGGAAGGTACCGGCGTTATCGCCGGAGGCCCGGCGCGTAACGTGCTTGAGCTTGCGGGAATCCATAATATCCGTACAAAATCTCTGGGTTCCAGAAACAAGCAGAACGTTGTGCTTGCAACGCTGGAAGGCTTAAAACAGCTCAAGTCCCCGGAGGAAGTCGCAAGACTGCGCGGAAAATCCGCAGAAGAAGTGCGCGCATAGGCGGGCAATCCGAAAAGGAGGTTTGAAAGATGGCAGATAAATTGAAAGTAACCTTAGTAAAATCTACAATTGGTGCAATCCCGAAACATCGTGCAACCGTAGCTGCTCTTGGACTTAAAAAACTGAACAAATCTGTTGAGCTGCCGAACAATGCGGCTACTATGGGAATGGTGAAACAGGTGCAGCATTTGGTGAAAGTGGAAGAAATTTAATCATAAGGAGGTGCCACGATGGATTTATCAAACTTAAAGCCGGCAGAAGGCTCCAAGCATAACAGCAATTTCAGAAGAGGGCGCGGACACGGTTCAGGAAACGGCAAAACTGCCGGAAAGGGACATAAAGGCCAGAAGGCTCGTTCCGGCGCACCCAGACCGGGTTTTGAGGGCGGCCAGATGCCGTTATACAGACGTATTCCGAAACGCGGTTTTACCAACCGGAATACGCTGGACATTGAAGCGATCAACGTAAGCGAACTTGAGAGATTTGAAAACGATACCGAAGTGACGATTGAAACGCTGATCGAAGCGGGCGTAATCAAGAGCGCAAAAGATGGCGTTAAGATACTGGGAAACGGCGAACTTACAAAGAAGCTCAATGTGAAAGTCAATGCTTTCAGTGAAGGCGCAAAGACTAAAATTGAAGCGCTTGGTGGAAAAGCAGAGGTGATCTAAATGTTAGAAACACTTCGTAATATGTTTCGAGTAAAAGACATCAGAAAACGTCTTTTCTATACGTTTATGATGCTGGTTGTGATCCGTCTGGGATCGCAGCTCCCGGTGCCGGGAGTGGACCGCAGCTATCTGGCAAACTGGTTTGCCCAGCAGACAGGCGGCGCTTTTAACTTCTTCAGCGCCTTTACCGGCGGTTCGTTCGAGCGGATGTCCGTATTTGCCTTAAGCATTACGCCGTACATCACATCCTCGATCATTATGCAGCTTCTGACGATTGCGATTCCGCAGTTGGAAGAAATGCAGAGGGACGGAGAGGAAGGAAGGAAAAAAATTACTTCCATTACCCGTTATGTAACAGTTGCGCTGGCGCTGATCGAATCTACCGCCATGACCGTTGCGTTCGGCAGAAGCGGTATGATTCCGGGCATCAACTTTTTAAAGGGACTTACGGTAGTCCTGACGATGACGGCGGGTTCCGCGTTCCTGATGTGGATTGGGGAACGCATCACAGAGAACGGCGTAGGAAACGGTATTTCCATCGTCCTTGTGATCAACATTGTCTCCCGCGTACCGTCTGATATCGGTACGCTGTACGAGACGTTTATTCAGGGCAAGACGCTTGCGCGCGCCGGACTGGCGGCGCTGATCATCCTTGCCGTGATCGCGGTCACAATTGTGCTGGTTATTATTTTAAGCGACGCCACACGGCGCATCCCGGTACAGTACGCAAAGAAAATGCAGGGCAGAAAGATGGCGGGCGGACAGTCTACGTTTATTCCGCTGAAAGTAAATACCGCGGGCGTTATCCCGGTTATCTTTGCTTCTTCCCTGTTCAGCATGCCGAGCATGATCGTATCCTTTATGGGCGTTCAGCCTGCGGGCGTGGGCGGCGCGATCATCAACGCGCTGAATCAAAACAACTGGTTCAGCCCAGCGCGTCCGGTTTATTCGATCGGCCTGGCGGTTTATATCCTGCTGATCATTGCTTTCGCGTATTTTTATACGTCGATCAGCTTCAATCCGATTGAAGTTGCGGACAATATGAAGAAGCAGGGCGGCTTTATACCCGGCATCCGTCCGGGAAAACCGACGGTTGACTACCTCAACAGAATTTTAAATTACATCGTGCTGATCGGTGCGATTGGTCTGAGCATTGTGGTAATCATCCCGATTTTCTTTAACGGAATGTTCAACGCATATGTATCGTTTGGCGGAACATCCATTATCATTATCGTAAGCGTTATTCTGGAAACGATCCAGCAGATCGAATCCCAGATGGTCGTAAGAAATTACAAAGGATTTTTAAGCGAATAATGTCACGGCTTTGTCCCCCTCGGATGAGGGGGACTAAATGACATATAGAGATTTGTTAAAGGAGCAGAATGTATGAAAATAATCATGCTGGGCGCGCCTGGCGCCGGTAAGGGCACACAGGCAATGCGCATCGCGGAAAAATATGGGATTCCGCATGTTTCAACCGGCGATATCCTGCGCGCAAACGTAAAAGGCGATACGCCGCTGGGACAAAAAGCAAAAGTATTTATGAATCAGGGACTTTTGGTGCCGGACGATTTGGTAATCGATATGCTGATGGACCGCATCGGGCAGGAAGACTGCAAAAACGGGTATGTTCTGGACGGATTTCCGCGGACGATCCCGCAGGCGGAAAGCCTGGACGCGGCGCTTGGGAAAGCCGGGGAAAAAATCGATCTTGCAATCGACGTGGATGTTCCCGACGATCACATTATCACGCGTATGGGAGGCAGAAGGGCCTGCCTCGGCTGCGGCGCCACCTACCACATTCAGTTCCATCCGCCTAAGAAAGAAGGAATCTGCGATGTGTGCGCAGAGAAACTGATTCTGCGCGACGACGATAAGGCCGAGACTGTGCAGAAACGTCTGGATGTTTACCACGAACAGACACAGCCGCTGATTGATTATTATAAAAAAGCCGGCATCTTGAAAACGGTAGACGGCACTATGCAGATGGACAGTGTGTTTGAGGCAATCGTGCAGATTTTAGGGGAATCATTATGGCAGTAACGATAAAATCTCCAAAAGAAATTGACTTGATGAGGGAAGCCGGAAGACGTTTGGAGATTGTACATCAGAAACTGGGCGAATTTATCAAACCGGGGATTTCCACAAAGGATATTGACCGTTATGGGGAAGAACTGATCCGAGGGCTGGATGGTATTCCGAACTTTTTAAATTATAATGGTTATCCGGCTTCGATCTGCGTGTCTGTAAACGATGAAGTGGTGCATGGCATCCCGCGCGAAGACCATATTCTGCAGGACGGCGATATTGTCAGCCTGGACGCGGGACTGATTTATCAGGGGTTTCATTCGGACGCGGCGCGCACACATGCCGTAGGCGAGATCAGCGCGCAGGCGCGTAAGCTGATTGAAGTGACGGAAGAAAGCTTTTTCAAAGGGATAGAATTTGCCAGAGCAGGACATCATCTGCATGAGATATCCGCGGCGATCGGAGCGTATGCGCAGCAATTCGGCTACGGAGTGGTACGCGATCTGGTAGGACACGGGATCGGCAAGGCGCTGCATGAGGATCCGCAGATCCCCAATTTTGCGCAAAAGCGGCGCGGCATCCGCCTGGTTCCGGGAATGACCCTGGCAATCGAGCCGATGATCAATGCGGGACGCTGCGATGTATGCTGGCTGGATGACGACTGGACCGTCGTGACGGAGGACGGCTCTTTATCTGCCCACTATGAAAATACTGTTTTAGTTACGGACGGCGCTCCGGAGATTCTGACGCTGCATGTGTAAGGCGCAGGATGCGGAACACTTGCAGGATAAGGCAGAGCGAGGTGATTCGATGGACAGATATCAGACGGGAATGCTCGCGTGGTCGCGGGCGGGGCACGACAACGGGCGGCTCTATGTGATCGCGGCTGTGGAGGAAGAATATGTTTTTCTGACGGACGGGCGGTTAAGGCCATTGGAAAAGCCCAAGAAAAAAAAGAAAAAACATGTTCAGGTTATCCGCACAATACCGCGGGAACTGGAGAATATGTCGGAGAATACCATAAAAAACGAAGATGTCAGACGAGTGATCAGGAGGTTTTTAAATGTCGAAAACGGATGTAATTGAAGTAGAAGGAACCGTATTGGAAAAACTGCCGAACGCTATGTTTAAAGTGGAACTGGAAAACAAACATGTGGTTTTGGCGCATATCAGCGGAAAACTCCGCATGAATTTTATCCGCATTCTTCCGGGAGACAAAGTGACGCTGGAACTTTCGCCGTATGATCTGTCCAAGGGGCGCATCATCTGGCGCGACAAATAGTTTATGCGATTTTCTGTGCGGTTTGCGGCGGGAATTTCTTGACAAAATCCCCGCCGTTCGCTATGATAAACGATAGAAAAAGGTGATGAGAAAGAGGAGTACATCTGCGGCGCTCCCAGAGAAGATATCCCGTGGCTGGAAGGACGTCCGAGTATGCGCAGATGGAAGGTAGCTTTTGAACCGGGATCCCGAACCGCGCCGCGCATACCGCAGAATATGCGAAACCCGCGCGAAAGTAAGGATTCACGAACACTCCGCGTTAAGGAGCAATGAGGTATGCCGGAACCCGGCGTATAAAATAAGGTGGTACCGCGGACATTCGCCCTTTGTATGCAATACATGCAAAGGGCGTTTTTATTTACGCAGACGGCTGACCGAGGAAGGAGAAAAAAACATGAGCAAGGAACTTGCAAAAACTTACGACCCGAAGGGACTGGAGGAGAGGCTGTACCAGAAATGGATGGACAACGGCTACTTCCACGCAAAGGTAAACCCGGATAAGAAACCGTTTACCATTGTGATGCCGCCGCCCAACGTTACCGGGCAACTGCATATGGGGCATGCCCTGGATAATACGATGCAGGACATTCTGATCCGCTATAAGAGGATGCAGGGTTATGAAGCGCTCTGGCAGCCGGGGACGGATCACGCGGCGATCGCCACGGAGGTAAAGGTGATCGAGAAACTGCGGGAGCAGGGGATCGACAAAGATGAAATCGGGCGCGAAGAGTTTTTAAAACATGCATGGGCATGGAAGGAGGAGTACGGCTCCCGCATCATCAATCAGTTGAAGAAGCTGGGTTCTTCCGCGGACTGGGAACGCGAGCGCTTTACAATGGATGAGGGCTGCTCGGAGGCCGTGGAGGAAGTATTTTTAAAGCTTTATGAGAAAGGCTATATTTACAAGGGATCGCGCATTATCAACTGGTGTCCGGTCTGCCAGACTTCCATTTCCGACGCGGAGGTGGAGCATGAGGATCAGGACGGATACTTCTGGCACATCCGTTATCCGGTAGTAGGCGAGGAAGGCAGATTTGTAGAGATCGCCACCACGCGTCCGGAAACGCTGCTGGGAGATACCGCGGTGGCGGTAAACCCGGAGGATGAACGCTATACCGATCTGGTGGGAAAGATACTGGAACTGCCGCTGACCGGCAGACAGATTCCGGTGATTGCAGACGCTTATGTGGACAAGGAATTTGGGACAGGCTGCGTAAAGATTACACCGGCGCACGACCCGAACGACTTTGAGGTGGGAAAACGCCACCACCTGGAAGAAATCTGTATTATGAACGACGACGCCACAATCAATTCCCTGGGCGGCAAATACGAGGGAATGGACCGCTACGAAGCGAGACGGGCAATCGTAAAAGATCTGGAAGATCTGGGACTGCTGGTAAAGGTTGTCCCCCATTCCCACAGCGTAGGCACGCATGACCGCTGCAAAACAACCGTGGAACCGATGGTAAAACAGCAGTGGTTTGTAAAGATGGACGAGATGGCGAAGGCGGCCATCGAAGCGTTAAAAAGCGGAGAATTAACCTTTGTGCCGGAGCGGTTCGATAAGACGTACCTTCACTGGCTGGAGAACATCCGCGACTGGTGTATTTCCAGACAGCTCTGGTGGGGACACCGCATCCCGGCTTACTACTGCGACGCGTGCGGCGAAATCGTAGTACACCGCGGTATGCCGGAAAAATGTCCGAAATGCGGCTGTACGCATCTGACGCAGGACGAAGATACGCTGGACACCTGGTTTTCTTCCGCCCTGTGGCCGTTTTCCACGCTGGGCTGGCCGAAAAAGACGGAAGAAATGGAATATTTCTATCCCACCGACGTGCTGGTGACAGGGTACGACATCATCTTTTTCTGGGTAATCCGCATGGTATTTTCCGGGCTGGAACAGACCGGCAAATCTCCGTTCCACCATGTGCTGATTCACGGGCTGGTACGCGATTCACTGGGAAGAAAGATGAGCAAATCGCTGGGAAACGGCATTGATCCGCTGGAAGTGATTGACAAATACGGCGCGGACGCCCTGCGTTTAACCCTGATTACAGGCAACGCGCCCGGAAACGATATGCGCTTTTACTGGGAGCGCGTAGAGGCAAGCCGCAATTTTGCCAACAAGATCTGGAACGCGTCGCGCTTTATTATGATGAATCTGGAAAAGGCGGAAATACCGTCCCGGATGCCGGAAGAACGGACGCAGGCGGATGAGTGGATTCTCTCGAAAGTCAATACGCTGGCAAAAGACGTAACGGATAATATGGAAAAATTTGAACTTGGCATCGCCGTACAGAAGGTATACGATTTTATCTGGGAAGAATTTTGCGACTGGTATATCGAGATGGTAAAACCGCGGCTTTACAGCGATACGGATACGACGAAGGGCGCGGCTTTGTGGACGTTAAAAACCGTGCTCGGCAATGCTTTAAAATTGCTGCATCCGTTTATGCCGTTTGTTACGGAAGAAATTTACTGCACCATCAATCCGCAGGAAGAATCCATTATGATTTCCGACTGGCCCCTCTGGAAAGCGGAATGGGATTTTTCCGGGGAGGAAACGGCGGTGGAGACGATCAAAGACGCGGTGCGCGCGATCCGCAACGTGCGCAGTTCCATGAACGTGCCGCCGTCCAAAAAGGCAAACGTGTTTGTGGTATCGGACAAAGAAGAAGTCCGGAATATTTTTGAAAACGGAAAAGTATTTTTTGCCTCTCTCGGATACGCCAGCGACGTAACGGTTCAGGCGGATAAAACGGGAATCGGCGAGGACGCGGTTTCGGCGGTGATCCACGAGGCGGTGATCTATATGCCGTTTGCCGAACTGGTGGATCTGGAAAAAGAAATCGAACGCCTGAAAAAAGAAGAGGAACGCCTGACCAAAGAACTGGCGCGGGTCAACGGTATGCTGGGCAACGAGAAATTCGTAAGCAAAGCCCCCGCGGCCAAGATCGAGGAAGAAAAGGCGAAGCTGGCAAAGTATACAGACATGATGAATCAGGTAAAAGAGAGGCTGCAGCAGTTAACGAGGTAAATGTGCGATGTCCCTGCGTCTTGTTCTGGGAAATTCCGGGAGCGGAAAGTCCTGTTATTTGTATCAGCATATCATTGAAGCTGCGGTGCGGTCGCCAAAAAAGAAATTTTTGGTGATCGTGCCGGAGCAGTTTACCATGCAGACGCAGCGGGAACTGGTCCGCCTGCATCCGGACAGAGGGCTTTTTAACATCGACGTATTAAGCTTTCCGCGCCTGGCCCACCGTATTTTTGAGGAAGTAGGCGCGCCCAGCCGCGCCGTGCTTGAGGAGATGGGGAAAACCCTGCTCCTGCGCAGGGCGGCGTCCAAAAAAGAACCGGAACTGAAAGCGCTGAAAAACAATTTCAAAAAGGTGGGCTACCTGCGTCAGATGAAATCGATGATTTCGGAACTGACCCAGTACGATATCGACCGGGACAAAATGGAACGGCTCCTGGAGGCGGCAAAGAGACCGTCTCTCTACTATAAGCTCAAAGACATCAGCCTTCTGTACCATGCGTTCCGGGAGGAACTGGAGGGCAGATATATTACGGCGGAAGAAACCCTGGAAGCGCTGTGCCAGGTGGCGCGCAGTTCCGCAATTCTTGACGGCTGCGTGGCTGCTTTTGACGGATTTACCGGTTTTACCCCGGTTCAGTATAAACTTCTGCGCGAATTACTGCCGCTTGCTTCTGAGGTATATGTGACGGTAACCATAGACGTTCGCGAAGACGTTTACCGTATCCGCGGGGAACACGAATTATTTTATCTGAGTAAGAAAACCATTCATACGCTTATCAAGACGGCAAAAGAATGCGCCTGCGAAACGGCCGACCCGGTCGTCCTGGAACAGCAGCCGCGCTTTCGGGAGAGCAGAGAGCTTGCGTTTCTGGAACGCTCCTTATTCCGTCCGGGCAGGCAGCCGGTATTTTCGGAAGAGAACGGCGGCGTTTCCCTGCACGCGGCGGCCAATCCCATACAGGAGGCGCATTTTGCGGCGCGTACGATTCAAAGCCTGGTGCGCAGGGGATACCGCTATCAGGATATCGCGGTGATCGTGGGGGATCTGCCGTCTTACGCGAACTATATACCGCAGGTGTTCGGGGAATATCAGATTCCCCTCTTTATGGACAGCACGCGGACGGTATTTTCCAATCCTCTGGTTGAGTTTGTCCGCGCCGCGCTGGACATGGTGCAGCAGAATTATACTTATGCGAGCGTGTTCCGCTATCTGCGCTGCGGACTTTGCAGGCTTGAGAAAGCGCAGACGGATCTGTTGGAAAACTATGTGCTTGCCGCGGGAATACGCGGCTTTTCCCAGTGGATCAAACCGTTTGAGAGAAAACCGGACCATTTTTCCGAGGAGGCGCTTGTTGCCTGCGAGGAATTGAGGGCCGGCATAATGGAGCCTCTGGAGGCGTTTACAAAATCCGTGCGGTTAAAAAGCACCACGGCGCGCGAGAAAACCGAGCGGCTGTATCAGCTCCTGTGCCATTATGAGATTCAGCGGCAGCTTGCCGCATACGAAAAACGGTTCCGCCAAAACGGACAGGCGGAACTGCAAAAAGAATTTGCCGGGATTTACGCCATTTTGATCCAACTGCTGGATAAACTGGTAGAACTTCTGGGCGAAGAACCGCTTTCTCTGGAAGAATACACGCAGCTTCTGGAAGCGGGGCTTGAGGAGGCGCGCGTGCGGATGATCCCGCCGTCGCTGGACCGCATCCAGGTGGGCGATCTGGAGCGCACCAGGCTGCAGAACATAAAAGTGCTGCTTTTTTTAGGGCTGAACGACGGCTGGGTTCCTTCGTCCGGGCAGGGCGGAGGGCTTTTGTCCGACATGGAGCGGGAAAGCCTGATGGGCTGCGGGGTAGAACTGGCGCCTACCCAGAGGCAGAACAGTTATATCCAGAAGTTTTATCTTTATCTGAACCTGACAAAACCGCAGGAAGCGCTCTATCTTTCCTACAGCAAAGCCTCGGCGGACGGTTCGCCTCTGCGCCCGTCCTATGTGGTCCGCGCCGTGCAGCGGCTTTTTCCGGATCTGCCGGTTGTGGACGAAGACCGTTATCAACGGCTTACCGAACGCATATTTACGCCGCAGAACGGGTTGTCTTATCTGATCGGCGGACTGCAGACGATCCGGGAAACTCCTCCGGATCCGCAGTGGATGGAGTTATATAACTGGTATCGCCGCGCAGATGAGAAAACGGTGCGGCGTCTGGTACAGGCGGCGTTTCTTACGTTTGACGGGCGGGGGATCGGCCGTCTGGCGGCGCGCGAGCTTTACGGGGAAGTGCTGATGAACAGCGTCGCCCGTCTGGAAAAATTTGCGTCCTGCGCGTTTGCGCATTTTCTTCAATACGGCCTGCGGCTGGAGGAGCGGGAAGAGTATGCTTTTCATCCGGTCGATGCGGGAAGAATTTTCCACAGCGCCATAGAATTGTATTCCCGCGAAATGGACCGCAGAAACTACGACTGGCGCACGATCCCCGATAAGGAGAGGGAAAGCCTGATCGAACATTGCGTGGATCAGGTCGCCGGGGAATACGGACAGCATATTTTGCACGACGGCGCGCGCAACCAGTCTGTACTTAGGCGGATGAAACGGATTATGAGCCGCACGGTATGGGCGCTTCACCGTCAGATCGCTTCGGGCAGTTTTTATCCGGCGGCGTTTGAGGTTTATTTTTCACAGGCGGAAGATCTGGAGGCAATCAATATCGACCTTACGGCGGATGAGAAAATGCGCCTGCAGGGGCGCATTGACCGCATCGATATCTGCCGGCGGGACGATCAGATTTATGTAAAAGTGATCGACTATAAATCGGGCAATACGTCGTTCGATCTGGCCGCGCTGTACCACGGCCTCCAGCTTCAGCTGGTCGTTTACCTGAACGCGGCGCTGGAGATGGAGCAGCGTCTCCATCCGGATCAAACGATTGTGCCGGCCGGTATTTTTTACTGCCGCATGAAGGACCCGCTTCTGGATACGCAGGAAGAACCCGCCAGGGAAGAGTTAGACCGGATGCTCTTGCGGGAACTGCGGCCGGACGGTCTGATCAATCAGGAACGGCCGGTCTTTTGCGCAATGGACCAACATCTGGAAAAATCTTCGGATGTAATCCCGTTAAGCGTGAATAAAGACGGCACGCCTTCAAAAAATTCAAAAACAGCGACGCCAAAGCAATTTGCGGATCTTTCGTCGTTTGTCCGCCGCAAGATGCAGGAACTGGGCCAACGGATGATGGAAGGGGAGGCGGCGCCGGTTCCCTATGAGCGAAAACAGCAAACAGGCTGCGATTACTGCATATATAAGACGGTATGCGGTTTTGACCCGCGCATTCCGGGCGCGCGGACCAATCGTCTGGCGGAATACAGTGAGGAAGAGATCTGGAAGCGGCTGGGAGGTGACGCCTTATGAAATGGACACAGGAACAGCAGCGGGTCATAGAAGCGCGCGGCAGTAATCTTCTGGTGTCCGCGGCCGCGGGCTCCGGAAAGACGGCGGTTCTGGTGGAGCGCATCCTGTCTATGCTGACAGACCGGCAGCATCCGATGGACATTGACCGCCTTTTAATCGTTACGTTTACGAACGCGGCGGCGGGAGAGATGAAAGAGCGGATCCGTTTTGCCATTGAGCAAAATATAGAGGAGCTGGAGGCGCAGCCGGAACAGGACGGGCAAATGCTGGAGCATCTGCACAGGCAGATTTCTCTGCTTTTAAACGCGCAGATCACGACAATCCACAGCTTCTGCCAGCATGTCATCCGCAATTATTTCCATGTGATCGGGCTGGATCCGGCGCTGCGCATTGCGGACGAAGGAGAACAGAAGCTGCTGCAAAACGAGGTAATGGAGCAATTACTGGAGGAAAGCTATGCGCAGGACGACGGGGCTTTTTTGCATATGGCGGAATGTCTTGCGCCGGGGCGCGACGACGCGCCGCTTATCGATCTGGCGCTTTCTCTTTATCACTTTTCCAGAAGCTTTCCGTTTCCGGAAAAGTGGCTCAGACAGTGCGCGCAGGCGTATGCGTCCTGCCCGTCCGACGACCTTTCCTGGATGCAGCCGCTGCTTGATTTGACCACGCAGATTTTGCAGGAAGTATATGACCAGGTGCAGGAAGCGCTTGGCCTTGCCCAAAGCGCGGACGGCCCGTACGTTTATCTGGATGCGCTGCAGCAGGACCTTGCCGGCATCCGTCGGGTTCTTGCGGCGCAGACCTATGCTGAACGCAGCGAAGCAATCCGCGCCCTGTCATGGGCCCGGCTGTCGCCGAAGCAGGATGAGCGCATTTTGCCCGAAAAGAAACAGCGGGTAAAGGACTTGCGGGATGATTATAAAAAAACGACGGCGAAACTGGCGGAGGAATTTTTTTACGCCTCCCCCCGGACGCTTTTTGCACAGATGCAAAAAAGCGCGCCGGTGCTGGAAGCGCTGACAGATTTTACCTGCCGTTTTGCAGAGCGTTTTCTGGAAGAAAAACAAAAGAGAGGGCTGATGGATTTTAATGATCTGGAGCATTTTGCCCTGAAGATTCTGGTGCAGGAGGCGGACGGGGAAATGGTCCCCACGCAGGCGGCGCAGGAACTCGCGGCGCGTTATGAGGAAATTATGATCGACGAGTATCAGGACAGCAATCTTGTACAGGAGACGATCCTGACGGCGGTTTCCCGAATACGCGAAGGCAGATACAATCTTTTTATGGTGGGCGACGTCAAACAGAGCATTTACCGCTTCCGTCTGGCAAGGCCGGAACTGTTTATGGAAAAGTACGATACTTATTCCGCCGGTCAGGGCAACGCCATCCGGATCGACCTTCATAAAAATTTCCGAAGCCGCGCGCAGGTGCTGGAATGCGTTAATTTTTTGTTCGGACAGCTTATGGAAAAGCATCTGGGCAATGTGGATTATGACGAGGCGGCGGCGCTTTATCCCGGCGCGGAATTTCCAGAGGGGGACGATCCTTCCTTCCGGGATACGGAGATCCTTCTTATCGATACGGACGAATACAAAGAAAAGCAGCCGGATGAGAGCGCGCGGGAACTGGAGGCGCGCGCTGTGGCAAACCGCATCCGCAGGATTGTCGGAAAAGAAAAAATCTGGGATAAGGAACAAAACGCTTACCGCACGGCGCAGTACAAAGACATTGTAATCCTGTTGCGCACCATACAGGGCTGGGCGGACGTGTTTGTAAAAGTGCTGACGGATCTGGATATTCCCGCTTTCAGCGGAACGCGCACGGGCTACTTTTCCGCGGTGGAAATCCAGACGGTTTTGTCGCTCCTGCGTCTGATCGATAATCCGTGCCAGGATATACCGATGGCCGCCGTTCGGCATTCTCCGGTCGTGGGGCTGTCCGCGCAGGAACTGGCGCGCATCCGCAGCCGGCATGCCGGCGCCGCGTTTTACGAGGCCTGTATGCAGGAGGAATCCCTGCAGGATTTTTTCCGGATGCTTGCGGAGTTTCGGGAAATGGCGGTATATACGCCGATCCATGAATTGCTGTGGCAGATACTGGAGCGGACGGGATACGGAGCGTATGCCGCCGCCATGCCGGGAGGAAGCCGCAGAAAAGCAAATTTAGATATGCTGGTGGAAAAGGCGATTGCGTACGAAGCGGGAAGCTACCGTGGACTGTATCATTTTATCCGTTATATGGAGAATCTGCGCAAATATGAGGTGGACTTTGGAGAGGCGATGAGCGGAGGGCAGGAAAATGCGGTCCGTATTTTGAGCATCCATAAAAGCAAGGGACTGGAATTCCCTGTCGTATTTGTCTGCGGCATGGGAAAACAGATGAATCAGTCGGATTCCAGAAGCCCGGTTATCATGCACGCCGAGCTGGGAATCGGAATCGACTGCGTGGATCCGCAGCTTCGCACGCGGACCGGAACGCTTTTGAAACGTTTTATAAAACGGCGCACCGTTTATGAAAATCTGGGAGAAGAACTGCGCGTGCTTTATGTGGCCATGACGCGCGCAAAAGAAAAACTGATCCTTACCGGAACGCTGGAAAAAACAGAGGAGAAGCTGCAAAAATGGAGCCGGGTCTGCTTAAGGCGCGAGACGGTTCTGCCCTTCGCCGTGCGCGCGGGCGCGGCGACGTACTGGGACTGGCTTTTGCCGGCGCTGATGCGCAACCGGTGTTTTTCACCGCTGGCGCAGGAATACGGCATAGCGCAGGATATCGCGCATCCGCTTTATCAGCGGGAAATTTTATGCAGCGTTTATGTAAAGCGAACAGAAGATCTGCTGGCGGAAGAAAAACAGAGGCAGTCGCAGTTCCTGATCACGCAGGAAGAACTTTTGGAGCTGCCAAAAGAGCAGATATATGAGGAGCAGGCGGCAAAGGAACTGGAAGAACGTCTTTGCTTTTGCTACCCGTACCGTCAGCAGAGCAGCCTTCCGGCGAAAGTGAGCGTGTCGGAATTAAAAAAGATGGCGGCATACGACGGATATGAAGACGGAGAACTGTTTTATGAAGAACCGCAGCCGGTGCCGCTGATCCCGGAATTTCTGCAGAAAAAACAGACGATATCCGGCGCGTCGCGCGGAACGGTTTACCATAAAATGATGGAGTGCCTGGATTTTACGCTGTTTGCAGACGAGCAGATCCCCGCCGGCGTTCTTTCGGAAAAAATCTGCGGGGAGCGGGAACGGCTCGTTTCCTGCGGGCATCTGACACGGGAAGCCGCGGACGCAATCGATCCGGCGAAAATCGCGGCGTTTTTGAACCAGCCGCTGGCGAAACGCATGGCGCGCGCGGCGCAGAGAGGGGATCTTCTGCGGGAACAGCAATTTGTGCTGGAGGTGCCGGCCTCCCGGATCAGGCCGGAGTTTCACGGGCAGGAACCTGTGCTGATACAGGGAATCATCGACGCCTGCTTTTTGGAAGGGGAGCAGTATATCCTGGTCGATTACAAGACCGATTTTGTAAAACCGCAAGAAATATCTTCACTCTATGAAAAATATGCGGTACAATTAGAATATTATAAAACGGCTCTGGAACGGTTGACGCACCGGAAGGTAGCGGAAAAGCTGATTTATTCTTTCTGCAGGGACTGCGTGCTGTCAGGCGGCGGAGCGGATGCATCGGAAGGCTTGGAAAATGTGGGATTGGATAAAAAAATGTTATAACAACAGGGTTGTGCGCTATATTTTTTTCGGCGGATGTACGACGGTAGTAAATTTTGCAAGCTACTGGGTACTGCGGACAGTCTTATCTGTGGATATTACAAAGGCGAGCTTTCTGTCTATCCTGCTTGCAATCGTATTTGCATATATTGTAAACAAGGTCTTTGTATTTGAGAGCAGGCGGGAGAACAAAAAAGAACTGCTAAAAGAATTTGCCAGCTTTATCAGCGTCCGCCTGGTCACCATGTTTATCGAGATTTTCGGAACGGTGTTTTTAAGCAGCGTATGGGGAATGCCCGACATGTATGCAAAACTGCTTTTGCAGGCGGTCATTCTCATTCTGAATTTTATCTTCAGCAAACTGATCGTATTCAGGGAAACGGAAGCGCTTTCAGGCGCGGAGCTCAGGAAAAAAAGGGTGACCCGGCGCTGCGTGTGGATTTCTTTCCTGATCCCGGCGGGGACCATGCTGATCGCCTATATCATAAACGGCGTATATCCGTTTGGAGATCACGGCGTGCTGATTATCGATTCGCTGCATCAGTACCTTCCGTTTTTCACGGATTTTCAGCAAAAGCTGGTAAACAGCGAGTCTTTGCTGTATTCTTTTGGCGGCG
>CANQJX010000004.1 GCA_947624335.1 uncultured Marvinbryantia sp. | reverse complement strand
CCGGCGCGTATAGCCGTGGTAATGGATGCAGATATCCAAAAGCGAAGAAAGCCCCAGCATTGCGGAGCGGTTCAGCCGCGCAAATTCCGCTCCCGCTTTTGCCTCTTCTGATTCGCAGCCGGCGGCGGCATAGGCATAGCTTTCCATCTCGACGTAAGTCGCCCATCCTTCGGTGAAGCCGCCAAAAGAGAAGAGACTGCGGGCAACATCGTCCTGAGAGGCAATATTCTGATAGAGATGCCCCGGATAACCCTCGTGCGCAAGCGTGGTATACCGTTCCAGATCCGAGGCGACGGAGGCGTTGTTTATGTATATGACGTTTTCCGAACGGTCGTCGATGGGAGGCGTCAGATAAAAAGCCGGGCTTAAAAATTCTTCCAGGGACGGATGCACATACTTTACGTCCACCGACACATCGGGGGCTTTGGGGTAATCGCCGCTCATTTTGTCCTGCAGATCCGCAAGTATTTCTTCCGGTTCCGTAGGAAGCTGCAGGGACAGATTTTTGCGTGAAGCGCCGGGATACTTTTTCAGCAGCTCCCGGCAGGCAAGGATATCGTCGGAAATCTGTTTGCGTATACGCTTTTCAATCGCCTCGATAGGGAGATAGGATCCGGTGGAGCTTCGCACGAGATATTCGTAATACGCTTTGCCGGACGGAAAGTAGCAGAGCCCGTTTTCGTTTTTACAGGAGCCTTTCAGGGTTTCCAGACCCTCGGCAAGCAATTCGTAGGCGGCAAGGACATGCTTTTGCACCGCCTGCCGGTTTTGGGACTTGTAGGAATCTTTTTCTTCTTCGCTAAGAAACGGAAGTTCCTCTGCTTTTTCATCAAAAATGGTAATTAAAAAGTTGGAATCGGGCTGGTCGCCGATAAAGGAACGGCATTGCCGGATAATCGCGTCGGCATTGTCGTCGCTCATAAACAGACCGGCGCGGGCGCGCGCTTTTTCAAACTGCAGCAGGGAGGAGAAATAAGTATCTGTCTGCGCGATCAGTTCCAGATATTCCTCCACATCCTCCCGGTCCTGAAACGTGTATTCGCACAGCAGAACGGGAAGCTGCGCCTGGATGCCGATGGTCGCGCCCAAAGGCTCCTGGTAAAGGGCATAGTCCTGCGCTTCGTTTTCATTTTCTAAGGCAAGCATAAGCACGTCGTATGTAATCTGGTCCTCCAGGGGAAGATTCCGGCAGGGGATTTCGTACAGCGCGCGCCGGTAATCAGATGCGAAAGAGACGGCGGACTGCACAAGCGATGGCTCCGCGTCATCGTCGTATGTTACCGGATAATCCGTAATGCCGTAGTTTTCCGGATGCTCCAGCGTATAATGCAGATTGAGCGTGCTGGAGACAATTTGTTCCTGAAACATGGACTGGGTAAGAGCGTGCAGACGCGCGGAAGCATCCTGCGCCTGCAGGGCGCTGCGGTGATGGCAGAAGGCGCTGATCAGAAAGTAGGCGCTGGGAATCAGAATATATGCGAACTTTTTTTTCATATACAGACTCCGTTTATTTTTAAACAGTTTATGCAAAAGAAAGCAAAAGAATGTGTCTTTGCGGCAGAGCCGGAAACGAAAATACAATAAGAGATATAAACAGAAAAAATAAAATTACTACTTGCAATATGGGTACATCTGTGCTAAACTAAAAACTGTCAGCGGAAATATCTTTTCCGCGTATATTCCGGCGTATCCGCCAACGATTCAGAACATATGCAGATAACAGAAGAAAGGAAGGAAATTGAGTGAAAAATTTTATGATCGGCGCGCTTGCAGCCGCGCTTCTTCTGGGTGTGGGCGCAGGCGTATCCTATGCCTATTTACTGGCGCGGGATGACGCGGTTAACCGGTTCCGCGCTTCTCCCGTCGACATCGAGGTTCCGGAAGAATTTGAGCCGCCGGGGAAAACAGAAGCCGGCCAGATTGTCAAAAAAGCGCCCCGCGCAGTCAATTCCTCGGATACCGCGTGCTATGTGCGGATGTCCGTACATTTCTCGGACAGCGATGCGGAGGCGCTTTGCGAGCCGCTTGCGATAAATCCGGGCTGGGAAAAAGGCGCGGACGGTTTTTATTACTGGCTGGAACCGCTTTTGGCGGGCGCGGATACGGGAACGCTGTTCGATCACGTTACGATCAGAAAAGAAGCGAAGGAAATTCCGGCGTTTGAAATCCTCGTATACGCGGAAGCGGTGCACTGCGGCGGACGCGGCATGAAAGAAGCGTGGGAGGCGGTGCTATGAGCAAGCGGGAAAAACGAGTAGCGGTACTGTGCTTTGCCGCGGCGGCGCTTGCCGCCGCATGGGGCGCCGCAGGATATTTTACGGGAAAAGAAACCGTGGAAAATATCTTTACGGTGGGGGATCTGCAGATCGGCCTGCAGGAACCGGACTGGGATCCCGAAGAAGGGGACGGGAAAAATGTTTATCCGGGATCTTGCGTGTATAAAAATCCGACGATCAAAAACATTACCGGCGAACGGGGAGAACGGGCGTGCTATGCGCGCATGCGGATTTTACTGACAGAGCGGGACGGGCGCATGATCACGCAGGAGAGCCGGCTTGCGCTTATCCGGGCCATCATCCGTTATGACGATACCTATACGGGAACTTACGAAGAAAAAGGCGCGGGGGAAACGCTGATTCCGGGAAGCGTCCCCGGCTATTCTCTGGAAAAAATACAGGAACTGCCGATGATAAATCCGCTCTTTTCGATAGACGAAACGCGTTCCTTTGGGAACGAGATTGTGTGCGATTACATGGGAGAAGACGGGCGGGGCGTGCTTTTTGCCGGAGAACAGGCGGCTCTGTTTACCGTGCTGGCGATACCGGCCCAATGGACAAACGAGGAGATGGAGCGGTTAGGAGATTTTCAGATTGAAGTACACGCGGAGGCGATCCAGACGGCGGGTTTTGCAAGCCGCGAAGAAGCGATGGAAGCGCTGGATAATCAGACAGACCGCGGCCGCGTGGAGGAGAGGGGGTTTGGCGCATGAAAAAAGGGAAACAAAATCTGATCAGCCTGACGGCAATCGGACTGGTATTTTCCCTGAGCGGGCTGGCGTTTGGAAACTGGGCGGCGCGGCAGGATACGGAAAACTTTTTGACCATGGCGTCCTGCAGCGCCCGGATCGGGGAGGCCTATGAGGAACCGCCGCATGTAGATCCGTCGCAGGAAGTGGATAAGATAGTAAACGTAAAAAATACGGGTACGGCGGATCTTTTGGTACGGGTTTCGGTGGAGAAAGCTTTTGGCGTGCGCGGACAGGACCGGATTCTGATAAAGGATCCCGCGCTGGATCCCGATTTGATTGAGATCGCGTATAATACGGAGGCATGGGAACAGCGTCCGGACGGGTGGTTTTATTATAAAGATATTTTAAGGGCGGGGGAAACGACAAAAGAACCGCTGTTGCGTTCTTACCGGCTGTCGCCTCTGGCGGGAAGCGCATACAGGGGAAAAGACGCGCAGATAGCGGTTTGCATGGAATTTACGCAGGCGCAAAAAGACGCGGCGGATTTGTGGAATGTTTCGCTCAAAGACCTGGGGATTCAATGGGAGGACGACTATGAAAAGAAAGATACGGAAATCATCTTTCTGGGAAGCAAAGAGGGCTTTGCGGTGAAAGCGGATCAGACAGATCTGTTCGCCGGTTTTAAAAATCTTCTTCCGAGCTGCGGGCGCAGCCAGAACGTGATCGTCAGGAATGATTCCGAAGAAACGGCGGAACTGTTTCTGCATGCAAAAGACGGCGGGCAGCTGCCGATGACGGACAGCCGGAGGCGGCTGGTGGATCAGCTTTTAAAAAAATATGCGCAGATCGAGGTAAGGGAGGGAACGCGGATTCTTTACCGCGGAGCCGCAAGAGGAAAAGATGCGCAAACTTCCATGTACGGGGATATTAGTCTGGGAACGTTTGCGCCGGGACAAAGTAAGACGCTGCAGGTAACCTTGTCGCTTTCACCGCAGATGGACAACCGTTTTCAAAAACTGACGGGAAAGGTAACGTGGGTATTTTCCGCGCGCGGGGAGGACGGCGGGCTTGTACAGGCAAGCGCGCCGCAGACAGGGGATAACGCGCAGGCCGGTATGTGGACGGCGCTGTTTCTTACAAGCGGCGCGGGGATGTGGGCGGCCCTTTGGATCGAACGAAAGAACAGGAGGCGAATGATTGATGAACTATCGGAAACGGATCGCTGATCTGGTATGGAAGATGGAGGTCTTTTTTCTGGCTGCGGCGGGAGTTCTTCTGATATGCGGATTCCGTATATATCGCGTAATGAGCGGCAGCATGGCGCCCGCCATCGGCACCGGAAGCGCCGTATGGGTAAGCGACGCAAAATTTGAGGAAATACAGGAGGGAGACGTGATCACTTATACGGTCGGAGACGGACGTACAAGCGTCACGCACCGGGTGATAGGAAAAAACGAGACGGACCATACGTTTTTTACCAAAGGGGACGCAAACGGACAGGCGGACGCAAAGCCGGTTCCCTATTGCAATGTGGACGGCGTTGTGCGCTTTTGGATTCCGGGAGCGGGATATTTGCTGGAAATCTTAAAAAGCGGCGCGGGAAAACTGCTGCTTGCGGGTATGCTTTTTTGGATGGTTCTGATGCACAAAGCGCCTGCGTTCTGCGGCAAAGCGCCGGATAAGGAGGAAATCGCATGAAAAAAGAGCGGGCGGCCGCGGTGTTTTTGGGATTTTCCCTGTTCGCCGCGTCTTCGGGGATTACAAACGCATATCTGCAGGATCAAAAAACCGTTCGCAATGTTGTTACGACGGGAGGCGTAAAGATCGACCTTACGGAGCCGGCGTGGGAGCCGGAACAGGCCGAAGGGCTGACGCCGGACAGCGCCGTGCCGAAAAATCCGATTGTCACCAATACGGGAAAGACGGACGCCTGGATTTTTTTGCGCGTGTCGGTGCCGGTAAAAAATATCATATTGGTAGATCCGCAGACCAGACGAAAAACAGAATCTGTCCAAACGGAACTGTTCGCCTTTACGGCGGGGGAAGACTGGGAGCTGCTGGAAAAGAAACCGGAAAAGGATATGGTCTGCTATGTATACGGCTTTCGCAGAGTTGTCCGTCCGCAGGATCGTACGACGCCGCTGTTTGAATCCGTAAAACTGGTCAATTACCTGGAAGGCGAACTTACGCAGGAGGACGTACTGGATATGCCGATAGAAGCAGCGGCGATACAGGATCACGTTTGTCCGCCCGGGGCGCGGCTTTCGGAAATCTATCGCGTATATCTGGAACAGGAAAACCATAGTTAAAAATGCACAAAAAAGCAAGATTAAAAACATGAAAAATATACAAAAAAGTAAAAATAAGAGAAAAACATCTTGTATTCTTTTTGCGTGTGTGATAGGATAAGAACAGAAATTGGAAACGTTACCGATAACGATACCGAAAACGTTTCCGAAACGTGTAACTATCAACCTCAATTCAAGAAAAAGGAGAACAAGATCATGAAAATGAGAAAAGCAGTATCATTGGCACTTTGCGCAGCGATGGTTGCAGGCACGCTGGTAATGCCGGCAAGCGCAGAGGCGGGAAGCGGAAAGGTTTATTACCTGAACTTCAAACCGGAAATCGATCAGGCATGGCAGGATCTGGCGGCTGTTTATACAGAGCAGACAGGCGTTCCGGTAACGGTTCTTACAGCGGCAAGCGGCGAGTATAATACTACGCTTCAGTCCGAGATGGCAAAATCAGAAATGCCGACGATCTTTAATGTCGGCAACGCGGACGCGGTAAAGACATGGGAAAATTACATTTATGACCTGAAAGACAGCGCGATCTACAATCATCTGACCGATAAAGCGTTTGTACAGGCGACTGAGGACGGCAAGATCGCAGGCGTTGCAAATTCTCTGGAGTGCTTCGGCCTGATTTATAACAAGACGATCCTTGAGCAGTACTGCGGCATGGAAGGCGCGGTTGTTTCTTCCATCGACGAGATTAACAGCTTTGATACGTTAAAAGCGGTTGCAGAAGATATCAACTCCCGCGTGGACGAGATCAATGACGCGCTTGGCACCTTCCTGACGGGAGCGTTTACCTCCTCAGGTCTGGACAGCGGTTCTTCCTGGAGATTCTCCGGACATCTGATCAACCTCCCGCTGTACTATGAGTTCTTAGACGACGAGTGCGATACGATCCTTGGCGAAGCAACCATTGACGGCACCTATCTTGACAACTATAAGAACGTATGGGATCTGTACATCAGCACTTCTTCCGCGGATCCGGCAACGCTGGCTTCCGGCGCTTATGACGCGAGAACAGAATTTGGCATGGGCGAAGCAGTTTTCTATCAGAACGGCGACTGGGAATTCTCTGAACTGACCAACCCGGACAATGGTTATGAAATAACGGCGGACGATATCGCTATGATGCCGATTTACTTTGGCGTAGACGATGAGAACGAGGGCCTTTCCGTTGGTACGGAGAACTACTGGGCAATCAACAGCCAGGCTTCCGAAGAAGACATTCAGGCGTCTCTTGATTTCCTTGAGTGGGTTATCACCTCTGACGAAGGACGCGACAGCGTTATCAACCAGATGGGCTTAAGCGCTCCGTTTGACACCTTCACAGGCGACTATGAGATTAAGAATACGCTTGCAAAATGTATCAACGATCTGGCAGCGCAGGGCAAGACGTCTCTGGCATGGAGCTTCAATTCTACTCCGAATGTAGATGATTTCAGAGCGGACCTGGTATCCGCGCTGACCGCTTACACGGACGGTTCGGGCGACTGGGATGCAGTGGTAACCGCATTCGTTGACGGCTGGGCAAATCAGTGGGCTTTGGCGCACGAGGAATAAGCGGCGGACCGCAAAGGACGCAAAAACAGTTTGAGTAAGGAATTGAGAATATAAGAGAAGGGGCAAGTGCTTGTTCACTTGCCCTTTTCTGAAAAGAGGGAAAGCATATGAACACAAAATCTATGAAAAAATATTTTCCGATTTTTGTGATCCCAACCATGCTGGCGTTTACAATCGGATTTATTGTGCCGTTTGTATATGGCATTTTCTTATCCTTTTGCAAATTCACCACGGTGACGGACTGGACGTGGACGGGACTCAAAAATTATAGCCGGATCTTTTTCGTAAACGGGGTGCTGGACACCACGTTCCTGCACTCTATCTGGTACACGGCGCTTTTTACGGTAGTATCCATGCTGGTGATTAACCTGATCGCGTTTGCCATTGCCATGCTTTTAACAAAAGGCATTCGGGGCACCAACCTGTTCCGTACCGTATTTTTCATGCCGAACCTGATCGGCGGCATCGTACTTAGTTATATCTGGCTGATGATTTTTAACGCGGTGCTTCAGAACTTTTCAAAGACAATCGTATCCACTCAGTGGTATGCGTTCTGGGGCATGATCATTGTGGTCTGCTGGCAGCAGATCGGCTATATGATGATCATTTACATTGCGGGAATTCAGAATGTTCCCGGAGACCTGATTGAAGCGGCGAAGATAGACGGCGCAAACTCCGCGCAGCGGCTGCGCTACGTTATTATCCCCATGCTGATGCCGACAATCAGCACCTGTACGTTCCTGACGCTGACAAACGGTTTTAAACTGTTTGACCAGAACCTGGCGCTGACCGGAGGCAACCCCGGCAAGCTTTCCCAATTATTAGCGCTTAATATTTACGACACCATGTACGGAACGACGGGCTGGCAGGGTGTCGGACAGGCAAAAGCGGTTATTTTCTTTATTCTGGTAGCGATCATTGCCATTGCGCAGAATAAACTGACAACCAGTAAGGAGGTAAAGTGATGGCAAAACAAAGCGAACAGATCAGCGCGGCGAGGCGCTCCAAACACGGCGGCATCCTTACTGTATTTTTTACCCTGCTCAGCGTTGCATGGATTGCCCCTATTATCATTGTAGCTTTAAATTCCTTTAAGAGAAAAGCGTACATTTTCCGCAATCCGTTCGGGATCAGCGCGGCGTCTCTGGCGGACGGCTTTGACCGCTGGAAGGCGGGCGTCTCCAAAGCGATGTGCGGATGGATGAATTATACCAATGGCTTGAAAACCACCCACTTTTTCTCCTGCTTCGGATATTCCCTGTTTATCACGGTGGGTTCCGTTCTGGCGATTGTTTTGTTCTGCTCCATGTGCGCATGGTATATTACCAGAGTGCAAAACAAAGTGACCAAAGCGATTTATCTGCTGTGCCTGTTTTCCATGATCGTACCGTTCCAGATGGTCATGTTTACGCTTTCCAAATTTGCCAATATGCTTCATCTGGCAAATCCGGTGGGCATTATTGTGGTGTATCTGGGATTCGGGGCCGGTCTGGCGGTGTTTATGTTCAGCGGGTTTGTGCGAAGCATTTCGATTGAAATAGAGGAAGCGGCGCTGATCGACGGCTGTACGCCGCTCCAGACATTCTTCCTTGTGATCTTCCCGATCCTTAAACCGACAACGGTGACGATTGCGATTCTGGAAGCAATGTGGGTGTGGAACGACTATCTTCTGCCGAGCCTGGTTCTGAATGTAAACAAATACCGTACGATTCCCATTGCGGTACAATACCTGAAGCAGAGCCACGGACAGATTGACTGGGGCGCGATGATGGCGGTTCTTGTAATGGCGATTATTCCGATTATTATTTTCTATCTGCTGTGCCAGAAATATATTATTGAAGGCGTGGTAGCGGGAGCAGTAAAAGGTTAAATATAAGGAGAACGGTTATGAGAGCAAGCGGCATACTTTTACCGATTGCCAGCCTGCCTTCCCCGTATGGAATCGGTTCTTTTTCAAAATGTGCGTATGATTTCATAGATTTTTTGGAGCGCGCCGGACAGAAATACTGGCAGATCCTGCCCATGGGTCCGACCGGCTATGGGGATTCGCCTTATCAGTCATTTTCCGTTTTCGCGGGGAACCCGTATTTTATTGATCTGGACCAGTTGGTCCGGGAGGGGCTTCTGACGCGGGAAGAATGCGGGACTTATGATGCCGGCGACGGAACGCAGTATATCAATTATGAAAAATTATACGGCCTGCGCTTTACCATACTCCGCAAGGCTTATGAACGGAGCGGCTTTAGAACGGACGCGGCGTACCTTGCGTTTTGCAAAGAGAACGAGGAATGGCTGGATAACTATTGCCTTTATATGGCGGTGAAAAACTATTTTGGAGGAATCAGTTGGCACGCATGGGAGCCGGGCATCCGCGCGCGCCGACCGGACGCGCTGGAACATTACACGCGTCTTTTGGCGGACGAGACGGATTTTTACCGTTTCCAGCAGTTCCAGTTCCAAAAGCAATGGATTCGGCTGAAACAATACGCGAACGCCCACGGGGTGCGGATCATTGGCGATATACCGATTTACGTCGCTTTTGACAGCGCCGATACATGGGCGCAGCCGCAGCTGTTTCAGTTTGACGAAAACGGAAGGCCAAAGGGCGTCGCCGGATGTCCGCCGGATGGATTTTCCGCGATCGGGCAGGTATGGGGCAATCCCTTATATGACTGGGATTACCACAAAAAGACCGGTTATACATGGTGGATCCAAAGGATGCGAAGGTGCTACCGCCTGCATGATGTGATGCGCGTCGATCATTTCCGGGGCTTCGACGAATATTTTTCGATTCCCTACGGGCAGGATACGGCGAAAAACGGGCATTGGGAAAAAGGGCCGGGTTTGGCATTGTTTACGGCGCTTAAAGAGCAACTGGGCGAGGTAGAGATCATCGCGGAGGATCTTGGATTTTTGACGGACAGCGTGGTAAAGCTTGTGGCGGACAGCGGCTATCCGGGGATGAAAGTGTTGGAATTTGCTTTTGATTCCCGCGAGCAGAGCAATTATTTTCCGTATACCTATACGCAGAACTGCGTTGCCTATACCGGCACGCACGACAATCAGACGGTTGTGGGATGGTTCCGTACCCTGCCGCCAAAAGATTATGAAACGGCGGTAAAGTATCTGGATCTGAAAAAAGAAGATGAGAATGAGATTCACTGGAAAATGATCCGCGCCGTGCTTGGCAGCGTTGCGGACACAGCGATCATTCCCATGCAGGATTACCTGGGGCTCGACGATACGGCGCGCATTAATACGCCGTCTTCTACAGGAAATAACTGGACGTGGAGAATGTCGGAAGGTATGCTCACCGGCGCCCTGGAGGAGCGGATCCGGGAACTGGCCCAGATCTATGCGCGCTAGAGCGTTGCGCTGTCAGCCGATCTGTGTTACACTTTGTAACAGCAAACGGATTGCAGACGAGGAGGATCCAATAATGGAAAGTGTTACAATAAAAGATATTGCGCGAATCTGCGGGGTTGGCGTAAGCACCGTTTCCCGCGCCATGAACGATCATCCCGACATCAATCAGGAAACAAAAGACAAAATCATGCGCGTTATCCGCGAGCATAACTACATACCGAACAACAGCGCGCAAAATTTAAAACGCGCGGATGCGAAAACCATTGCCGTTCTGGTAAAAGGCATCAGCAATCCGCTGTTTGCGCGGATGATCAAGGTGCTGGAAAGAGAAATTCAAAAACAGCATTACTCTCTGGTGCTGCAGCATGTAGACGACCGGCAGAATGAGGTGGATGTAGCGATACAGCTTGAAAAAGAAAAGCGGCTGCGCGGCATCGTATTTCTGGGCGGATATTTTTCCCATTCGGAGGAAAAGCTCAAACAGATTTCGGTTCCGTTCGTCTTAAGCACAATCGGCCTTCTGGAAGACGCCAACAAAGAAAAGTACGCGTCTGTTTCCGTGGACGATGTGCGTGAGAGCAGCCGTATGGTGGAATATCTGATCGCAAAGGGACACCGCGATATCGCGATTCTCGCCGCAAGAGAGGATGATACCAGCATTGGCCTTTTGCGTCTGCAGGGATATTATCAGACACTGAAAAAACATGGGATTAAACCGAATCCGGCTCTTGTGGTCTATATGAAAGAAGAACTCGGTCCCTATACCATGGAGAACGGCTATGCCATGGCGAAAGAACTGCTTGCCTCCGGGGAGAAATTTACGGCGCTGTTTGCCATTTCGGACCGCATGGCGGTGGGGGCGTGCAAAGCGATTTTAGAAGCCGGGAAAACGGTGCCGCAGGATTATTCGGTCGCCGGTTTTGACGGGCTGGATCTGGCGCAGTTCTACAATCCTACCATCACAACCATCCGCCAGCCGATGGAGGAAATGGCGGAAGCGGCGATCCGCACATTGTTTGATATGATCGAGCAGGAGGGTAAAAAGAAACATGTTGTTTTTGCCGGAGAGCTGATAGAAGGACAGTCCGTGCGGCAAATTTAAAGGAATCCATCAGGGAATGTGCAGGCGCACATTCCTTTTTTTACGAAGAACATCACAAAAACAAGAAATAAATTCACATAATCATTGACAAATCCGTTCAAACCTGCTATGCTGATCTTATCTGAATCATATTCTGGCGTTTCCGCCAAATTACCAGCACAAGAACAACCCAGTCAAACAGAGGAGGAAAGAAATTGAAAAAAAGCAAAGGCGCCGCCGCAGGATTTTTTGCGCTGCTGTGGACGTGTGCGGCTTTTCTGCCCGTATGCGCGCAAACAGCGGAAGAGAGCCTGATTTTGGAGGCGGCAAAAACGCAGGCGCAGGAACCTGCGCAAACAGAATTTGATACAAAGGAGGAGATTTTGCCGGACAATGCGAAAGAAAGCGGGCGTCCGAAAAGCGGCGCGCCGGACGGCCGGGAACAAACGAGCGGTATGCAGGAAAACGAAGAGGAACAAGAAGAACCGGAAAGCCGGGAGCAGACAGAAGGCGCCGGCCAGAGCGAAAGCCCGCAAAAGGACGGAGTCCCCGTCCTTGCCGATACCAACGCAGAGGCGCAGGTAGTCGTCTGCGCGCCGGACGGCTGCACGTTCCCGATGGGTTCTTCTTTAAGGCTGCTGACCATCCCGGATATGATAGAGGAGTGCGCGCAAAAGGAAGAACGCTGCCGTAAATTAGAGGAACAGCTTCAGAATTTCTGGGCGGACACGCTGGGAGAAACAGAATATATCCGGACGTTTTTGCCGTTTTATGTCATGGCGCTGGATAAAGACGGAAGCGAGCTTGCGCTGCCGCAAAAAGCGGAAGTACGCTTTACCATAAAGGATCCTTCCTTTTACGAAGAGGCCAAGGAGCGGGACGACCATTATAAAGCGGCATGGCAGGGAAAGGGAGAGCGGTTTTCTATCCTTGCGGACGAGGAGGTATTCCGGGACGACGCCCGGCGGCTGGTAGAAATCCATATTCAGACAGAAGACCTGGGGTGGTTCTGCCTTGCGCAGATTGCGGACAGCGCAAAAGAAACCGGGCAGGAGGCGCAGACGGAACCGGCCGCGCAAACGGAGACGCAACATATGCAGGAAGCGCAGACGGATAGCGGGGAAATCACAGAACCGGAATCTTTTTCGGAGCCGGAATCCGAAACGGCGCAGACAGAACTGTGGGATCAAAAACCGGAATTGGGGATTGTCTATGCGGCGCTGACGCCTACGGGAACAAAGGTGACGGCGTCCGCGAGCACATTCCGGAAAATGCAGCCCTCCAATCTGGACGGCGGTTACCGTGCGGCGCGCTGGTACCCAGGCATTTCGTCGTTTGTTCCCTTTTCCGACGCCGGCGCAGCCGTAAAGCAGATAAACAGTACGCTTGGCGGAGGGACGTATCTGTATTATCCGGTTAATAACAGCGCCAAGGGGAAATTCGGAGGAATCTACAAAAAGATTCTGTACCAGGACGGGCAGTGGTACGATCTGAAAATTACTGTGACGGATTATACCGACCATACTTATGCGGGCACGGACGGGGACGAAGTTCCCTCTTATCCTCCGATGGGATTTTGCAGGAACGCGCTTCGATGGTATTTTAAACCGATGATGGGCGAATACGTTATGAAAATGACGTATCAGAAAAACGGAGACAGTTCCGGGGCGGCGGTAAAATTAAATACGCGTTTTCAATGGTGGGAAATTGACAATCATCAAAGGTTTGGCCTGCGCGTATCGGACGGAAAGATCGCCGTAAAATATTATCAGACGGATCAGTGCGTTGTGTATTATCAATCGCAGAACGCGGACGTGGACGGGAAAAGCTATTTGTTTGTAACCGCCTCCGGGGATCTGCCGGAAACGGACAAAAGAGGGAACGTCGGGTTTGCGCTAAACAACTGCAGTACCTGTTATGTGGCGATAGGCTATAAGGATCAGATCCGGGAAAGCGCGGAAAGCCGCGCCTCAAAAGCAACGATTGAAGAATGGAACGATTCCTTAAAAAGCGGCAATGCTTCCGGGATGCAGTTTGGCGTTTTAAAGCAGTCCGACGTGGATGTGCCGATCCCGTTTGACACTGCCTATCCGCAAAAATCCGTATCCAATGATAAAGCGGCGTGGGGCACGCAAAATACGCTTCCGGCGGCGGACAGCGCTTACTATTACCGGATTCGCCAATATGTTCCGTGGCAGACTTCGTCCAATTATTACCGCACTTTTTCGATCACGGATCAGCTTCCGCAGGGGGCGGATTATGTGGGGAATCTCAGCGTTTGCAGAGTGGAAGATCAGGCGGATGTAACCGCGCAGTTTATATGCAGCGCGGACGGCTCCACGGTTAATGTATCCGCCACGGACGCTTTTTTAAATAACAGCGGATTTTACGGTTATACATTTGATATTTGCTTTCAGGTACGGATGAACCCGGATCAAATCGAAGCGGCTTACGAAAAAAACGCCGCGGTTTACCGTGTTTCCAATACGGCGTTTACGGAAGCCGCGTTTCAAAACGGTGCGGGCAGCTACCGCAACCAGTCGAATTCCGTGACCACAACGGCGTTCGTGACCAGAAACGACCCTGCGCCTCCCCAAAAAGGGCTGGATCAGGATGCCGCACAGACGGTCAAAGAACTGGAGTCGGCGAAAGAAGAAATTGTTTTTAGCATCTTTCAGGAAATTCCGCAAAACGGTCCGCTCTGGCAGCCTGCCGCAGTTACGTTTCAAGATACGCTTGCAGATTGCCTGGAATACCGCAGCGCAAAAGTTTATGAGCGCGAAGCGGAAAATTACCGGGAATCAGAAGGGTGGACGGCGCAGGCGGCGGGACAGGAAGTGCGCATTACGCGGGAATTTCAACCGGGCGCGTCTGCGTACCGCGTTGATCTTACCTGCGCCATCCGGGACGGATACGATCTGGAAAGCTATATCCGAAAAGAGGGGAACCGCCTCTGGTATGTGATACCGAATACGGCGCAGACAGAATTTCAGTGGGCGCACGGCGATCCGGCCGCCGTTACCGGCCAGACAAACGAGGCTCTGGTAAAACTGTATGCGCGTCCGGCAGCAGCGCGCCTAAAGCTGACGAAGGAAATCGACACGGCGGATATTGTCTGGGCGCATGGAAATCCTGTCTTTACCTTCAAAGTGGAAGGAGAGGATATTGACGCAAAGAAACATACCTATTATGAAACCGTGGAATTCGCACCGGAAAATGTAAAACCGCTGCCAAGGACAACGCTGACGGCGGATATCACGGTGCCGGCAGGCTGGTATACCGCAGGCGAAGAACAAACGATGCGCTATCGGCTTGGGAGTATACACAGCATCCGGGGCGGGATCCTTTCCGCCGATACCGTAGTATTTGACGTCAGTTCCGCCGGGGAAGCCTGCGCTACATTTTACAATGCCAAAACAACGGACGAGGACGAAAGCCACAGCGTGTTTGTAAGGAACCATATCGGAGAGTAGGCGGGCGTTTTCAAAAAAAAGTTGCATAACAGCGTATTTTCATGTAAGATAGAAAAAAAGAAAAAAGATTTTCAGGCACCGATTACGAGCCGCATCGCAATAGGTGCCTTTTTGCAAGGAGGCTTTCGGAAAAATGGAAGATAACGGGATGATGGGAACCGACGTCATGCAGGAGGACATGCAGCGTTTGGAAACGGAATTGATGAAAGGGCACCGCATCGATCCAAACCTGTATATTGAATATGATGTAAAGCGGGGGCTGCGCGACTCGGCCGGAAAGGGCGTACTGACGGGCTTGACGGAAATCTCAGACGTTACGGCGTACACTCTGGTCAACGGGCGTCAGATTCCGGCGGAGGGCGAGCTGTATTACCAGGGCATTAACGTATACGATCTGATCAAGGGCCTGCGCGGACGAAAATTCGGGTTTGAAGAGACGGTTTATCTGCTTTTGTTCGGCCGGCTGCCGGATCAGAAAGAATTGGACCGTTTTCTGGATGTTATGTTTGAGCTGCAGGAACTGAGCGGACGTTTTGTAAGAGACGTTGTGATGAAAGCGTCTAATGAGAATATTATGAATTCCATGCAGCGGTGTATTCTGACGCTATATACCTATGACGAAGACCCGGAAAATATTTCTCCGCATAACGTGCTGCGCCAGTGCCTGGAACTGATCTGCAAGCTGCCGCTGATCGCCGTTTACTCTTATCACGCGTACCGGCATTTCCGCAAGGATGAAACGCTTTTGATCCGCAACCCGAAGAAAGGACTGTCTCTGGCGGAAAATATTCTGTTCATGCTGCGTCCGGACGGAGGATATACGGAACTGGAGGCGAAGGTGCTGGACATTGCGCTGATTCTGCACGCGGAACACGGCGGCGGGAATAATTCTACGTTTACCACCCATGTGGTAACGTCGTCCGGCACCGATACCTATTCTTCCATGGCGGCGTCCATCGGCTCCTTAAAAGGGCCGCGGCACGGCGGGGCCAACCTGAAAGTACAGAATATGTTCGCCAATATCAAAGAGCATGTGAAAGACTGGAAAAATGAGGAAGAGGTTTCGGATTATCTGCAGAAAATCCTGAACAAAGAGGCGTTCGACGGCTCCGGCCTGATCTATGGGATGGGGCACGCCGTTTACACGCTGTCCGATCCGCGCGAAGTGATCCTAAAGCGGTTTGCAAAAGATCTGGCGCAGGAAAAGGGCATGATGGATGAATTTGCGCTGTACGATCTGGTGGAAAGGCTTGCCGCGCGGCTGATCATGGAACAGCGGAAGATTTTTAAAAATATCTGCGCGAACGTGGATTTTTACAGCGGATTTGTATATTCGATGCTGGACATTCCGCAGGAACTGTTTACGCCGATTTTTGCGATTGCGCGTATGCCCGGATGGTGCGCGCACCGTCTGGAAGAACTGATTAACGCGAGTAAGATTATACGTCCGGCGTACAAATACGTCGGCCGGCATCTGGAATTTAAACCGATAGAAGAGCGGTAAGCAGATAAAAGCAATCATAAAAACAGCAACCAATAAAAAAGCAAAGAGAAAGAGCTGCCTGATTTCTGTGGAGATCAAGCAGCTCTTTATGAATTTACTACTTCCATTGGACTGTACCTACGCTTTCCTTAGATTTTATTTGAAGGTGTTACTTTCGTATTTCGGTGGTCCGCCCTCCTTTGTTTTTGTTAAGCCTATAATAGCAGATAACAAAACATATGTCAAGCATAAATTTTAAAAAAATAAAAAATAATTTTATTTTTTCAGAATAAAAATTCAAAACATTCAAAATTAACAGGAAATATCAATACAATTTTACAGAAAACTGAAGACACAATAACCGGCGTACACCAAAAGCAGGGCAAGCCCCTGCAGGCGGTAACCGCGTTTTTTCAGGATAAAGGGTATGGTCAGAATCAGCATAACGGCGATTGACACCGGAACGTCGACAAACGTTGTCTGCCGTTCTACGGAAAAACCGGAAATGGATGCCGGGATACCGATGACAAGCAGCAGATTCAGGAGGTTTGCGCCTAAAATATTGCCCAGGCCCAGACTTGCGTATCCTTTTACCAGCGAGGTAATGGTGGTAACCAGTTCCGGCAAAGATGTGCCGAGGGCGATAAAGGTGACGGCAATTACGCGTTCCGGCACCCCGATTGCTTTTGCGAGAACGATTCCGTTATCGACCAGCAGCCGCGCGCCCACAAAGAGCGCAGCCGCAAAAACGGCCATCAGAAGAATCGCGAGATACAAAGGCCGTTCGGTGGTTTCGCCGCCTGCGCCTGCGCCGCCCGCCGCGGCGATGCGGATATATCCGATTGTATAAATTACAAAGCCGGCAAGCAAAAGAAATCCGAACGGTCGGGAGATCCTGCCGGTCTTCCATTGAACCAGAAACAGGAGGAGGCTGAACAAAAAGAACAGGCTCACATTCCAGGTAAAGGATTTTTTATCTGTGCCTTTGGAGGGACGGCAGAATTGGCTGATGCCCGCGATGAGGGCAGTGTTGCAGATAATGGAGCCGTAGGCGTTCCCGGCGCATATGGCGGCGGAACCGTCAAAGGCCGCCGTTGTGGAGACGAGAACTTCCGGCAGCGTGGTACCGATACTGACGATGGTGGCGCCCACCATGATCTCCGACATGCCGAGGCGCTTTGCGACGATCACGGCGTTGTCTACGAACTTATCTCCGCCGTAGCATATGATAATCAAACCCAGTACGAATAAAAAAACAGAAGTCAGCATATGGTTTCCCTCCCCAAAAACGGATTCATTTCTTCCTGTCTGAAAAGTATATTTCAAAACGGGATGGATTGTCAAGGAGATCGGAATAGAAAAAGAAACAGGTAGATTTTTTTTAAAAAATATGTCATAATTGTTAAAAGAGTATGACTCGTACCAAAACAGATTACAGGGAGGCGGGGAAAGCGTATGTCACAATTGGATTCATACCGTTTTGACGGGAGCAGAAAATTAAGTTTAAAAAAGTTGCCGACCAACAGTAAGAAGGACGGAGTCGACAAGGAAAAGATTCTTGCCAGGACGGAGAAAAATCAGGAAAAAATTTTCGCGCTGCAGGATAAACTGTATGCGGAGGGCAAGGAAGGGCTGCTGATCATTTTACAGGCGCGCGACGCGGCGGGCAAAGACAGTACGATCCGCCACGTCATGGGAGGAGTCAATCCGCAGGGCGTACAGGTTTACAGCTATAAGCAGCCGTCAAAGGAAGAACTGGCGCACGATTATCTGTGGCGGTGCAACCGCAATCTGCCGGCAAGGGGAATGATCGCTATTTTTAACCGCTCTTACTATGAGGACGTGCTGGTGGTAAAGGTACACAAGCTGTATAAAACGTACAAAATGGCGGCGAGATGCCTTAAGGGAAAAGATTTTATCAAAAAACGTTATCAGCATATCCGCAGCTATGAAGAATATCTTTACGACAACAGCTATCGCGTGCTGAAGATTTTCCTGAATGTTTCGGAAGAAAAACAGAAAGAACGCTTTCTGGAGCGCATGAATCTCCCGGAGAAAAACTGGAAATTTTCCGGAAGCGATATGTCCGAACGCGAACTGTGGCAGGATTACAATAAGGCGTATGAGGACGCCGTTAACGAAACGGCCACCCCGGACAGCCCGTGGTATGTGATTCCGGCCGACCAGAAATGGTACAGCCGCTACCTGGTGTCCGAGGCAATACTGGAAGTACTGGAAAAGATCAATCCGCAGTACCCGCAAATTTCCGCGCAGGAAAAAGAAAAATTCCCGCAATATAAAGCGCAGCTGCTGGGAGAGAAAACGGAAGAAGCAAAATGAAAAAATGGATCATGGCAATGTTTGTATGCCTGCTTACAGGCATGCTGACGCAGACGGCTTCCGCTTTTGAGGAAGATCGGGCTTATGACGCGATCGATGCCAAAAGCATTCGCCAGATGCGGAACATGCCGCGGGCAATTTCAGAGGCGCCCGGCGAGATCAGCGTTGCCGCGTACGGCGCAAACGGAGCGGACAGCGCGGACGACGCGCAGGCATTTGTGGACGCGCTGCAGCAGGCGCTTGTCACAGACGGAACCCTGACGGTGCATGTGCCGGCAGGCACTTACTATATCAGCAGAGGCCTGCCGATTTATTCCAACACGATACTGGCGCTGGAGGACGGCGCGACGGTGGTCGCCACATTTTTGGACGGCAGCATGGTATTTGACAGACATCTTGACGCGCAGGGAGACATCTGCAGCGGTTCCTCCTGTACGCACGGCGGTTATACGCAGATTCAAAATGTGGTGATACGGGGCGGCACATGGAACCGCAACAGCGGCGCAGGAACGGGCAACAACGGCATCTTCAGCCTAAGGCACGGGCACAATATTACAATTCAGAATGTAATCTGTAAGGGCGCAACAAATCATTTTTTGAATTTAAGCGGCGTGGATACCGCAAAGGTGGACGGCGTGCGTTTCGAAAACGCGGTTGCTTACCGCGGAGACAGCGCGGCTTTCTGGGGCGCCCATCCGCGGGGAGATACCGGCAGATACGAGTCGATCGAGGCAATCCATCTGGATTTTCCGGGGGCAGGAGAATCGTCGGCGTATCCGCTGGACGGAACTGTGTCGAAAAATATTACGGTGCAGAACTGCCTGTTTCAGAATGTGTTTGCCGGCATCGGCAATCACCATAACGCGGGGAAACAGCATCCGACGGCGATTTCCATTTTCAATAATACCTTTACCAATATCACGGCAAATTGCGTTAACGGATATACCTTCGACGCGCTGACCGTAAGCGGGAACCGGGTAAACGGCGCGCGCAAACTGATCTATGTAACCGGAAAGAACGCCGTTATCAAAGGCAATACCATACAGAATACAACGACATACGGCATCCAGATCGGCGAGGGCGCCGCGGCGGAAATATCGGATAACACGATTACCGCCGCGAAGAGCAACAGTATTTATGCCGACAGCAAAAGCGAGGTTGTAATTCGGAACAATACCATTACAAATCCGCAGGAAAACGGCATCTGCCTGATCAAATGCACAAACGCGACGGTGTCGGGCAACCGGATTCAAAACGGAAAAAAGGCGGGCATCTATATAAACGGGACAAAACGCTGCACCATATCCGAAAACACGGTGACCGGCTGCGCCGGACACGGAATTTATGCGTTTGGCAGCGCTTCTTCGCCGTGCCGTGCGACCATCGAAAAAAATACGACCAACAGCACGGCAAAGAGCAACCGCGATATTTATCTGGGGGCTTACTGCAGCGGCTGCGCCGTATCAGGCAATACCATCGGAAAAAGAGGACTGAGCGTACAAAACGTATCCTCCTGCCGGATTTCGGGAAACCAGTTTGCGACGCATTCGCACAAATACGGTTCCTGGGTAAAAACAAGGGCGGCTACGGCGCTCGCAAAAGGGCAGGAGCAAAGCTTCTGCCAGGTCTGCATGAAGGCAAAAACCAGAAGCCTTGCGAAGCTGAAGCCGACGATCAAAGTCAGCATGACGACGGTTCCGCTGAAAGTAAAACAGTCCTATACGATAAAAGTCACCAAACTGGCCAAAGGGGACAGCGTAAGATCGTGGAAGAGCAGCAATCCGAGGATCGCCTCGGTTAACGGAAAAGGGAAAATCACCGGGAAAAAAGCGGGGAAAGCTGTGATAACGGTTACGCTGGCAAGCGGGCTTAAGAAAAAAATTACCGTAAAAGTCCAAAAATCCAGCGTGAAGACAACAAAAGTTACCTTAAACTATAAAAATTATACGCTGAAACCGGGCAAGACATTTACGCTAAAGGCAAAGGTGCAGCCGTTAACTTCCGGGCAGAAAGTAACGTTTCGCTCAACGAACCGCAGGATCGTCAGGGTCAGCGCAAAGGGCGAGGTACAGGCGGTTAAGAAAGGCAAGGCAAAAATCATTGTAAAATCGGGAAAAAAGAAAGCGGTCTGCACGGTAAAAGTAAAATAAGGCGAACGAGGGAAAAGGAGACCTTTATGATTTTTGAAACACATGCCCACTATGACGACGAAGCGTTTGCAGAAGACCGCGAAAAACTGCTGGAGAGCCTTTTGCAAAACGGGATCGGAGCGGTAGTAAATGTCGGCGCCAGCATGCGCACGGCGCGCGACACCTATCAGATGATGCACGCGTACGGGCATGTATATGGCGCGATTGGGGTTCATCCGGACTGCGTGGGAGAACTCGACGATGAAAAAATAGAAGAACTGCGCGGTATGCTGGCAGATAAGAAAGCGGTTGCCGTAGGCGAGATCGGCCTGGATTATCACTGGAACGTAGAACCGCACGAAGTACAGAAGAAGTGGTTTATCCGTCAGTTGGAACTGGCGCTGGAGACAGAACTGCCGGTTGTGATTCACAGCCGGGACGCGGCGCAGGATACCTTTGACATTATCAGGGCGCATCACGCGGGCAGGCCCGGATTTCGCGGCGGGATTATTCACTGCTTTTCCGGCTCGGCAGAAATGGCGCGAGAATATGTAAAGCTGGGCTATCTGATCGGGATCGGCGGCGTGGTTACGTTTAAAAACGCGCGCGTGGTAAAAGAAGTGGCGGCGGAGCTGGACATCGGGGATATTGTAGTGGAAACGGATTGTCCGTATCTTGCTCCCGTTCCTCACCGCGGCGAGCGCAACTGTTCCCTTTATCTTCCGCTGATTATAGAAGAAATTGCGCGCATTAAGGGACTGTCTGCAAAACAGGTAGAGCGGGCGACCTGCGAAAACGCCGAACGGGTATACCGGATCAGGATTCAGAAAGAGTGAGGGCGCCGGCGTATGGAGAAACTTTCAAATCCGCAGAAAACAATAGAGATTATTCAAAAATATGAATTTGCGTTCCGGAAAAAATTCGGACAGAATTTTTTGATCGACGGGCATGTACTGGAAAAAATTATCGCGGCGGCGCAGATCACCGGGGAAGATCTGGTTCTGGAAATCGGACCCGGCATCGGCACCCTGACGCAGTACCTTGCGGAAGCGGCGGGACGGGTAATAGCGGTAGAGATCGATAAAATGCTGATCCCGATCCTTCAGGAAACGCTTAGCGCATACGATAATGTGGAACTTCTGAATGCGGATATTTTAAAACTGGATATCGCCGCTCTGGTGGCGGAAAAAAACGGCGGGCGGCCGGTAAAAATTGTGGCAAATCTGCCTTATTACATTACAACGCCGATTATCATGGGGCTTTTGGAAAATCATGTGCCCGTGCAAAGCATCACGGTGATGGTGCAAAAAGAAGTGGCGCAGCGGATGCAGGCCAATCCCGGAAGCAAGGATTATGGGGCGCTGTCGCTGGCGGTACAGTACTACTGCAGGCCCTATATTGCGGCGAATGTTCCGCCCAACTGCTTTCTGCCGCGCCCCAAAGTAGGAAGCGCGGTTATCCGGCTGGAACGGTATGAAAAGCCCCCGGTCGCGGTGCGCAGCGAAAAACTCCTGTTTGAAATTATCCGCGCGTCTTTTAACCAGCGCAGGAAAACGCTGGTAAACGGACTGCATAATGCCGCCGGCCTGCAGGTGACCAA
>CANQJX010000003.1 GCA_947624335.1 uncultured Marvinbryantia sp. | reverse complement strand
CCGCTTCCATAGTCAAGCCCCTGCGCGCGGTAACCTTCCGATATGATATCCAACTGGCGGTGGAACCGCTCCAGCTTTTCCATATCGTTTTCCTGGTAAACTTCGTAAAATTCTTCCTGTATTTTGGAAATCTCGCGCTTGTTCGCCAGCTTGTAAAGATTCTGTATGTTGCTTAAAATTTCCGACACCAGATTTGCCTGGTGCTGCATGGAATTCTGCGCGTCCATGATTTCTTCGCGCACCAGGGACATTTCCCGGTCCAGCACAACAATCGCGTCCGCGGATTTCAGCAGATTTTCGCGGATATGGTCCGGAATGTTATGCTTATACTTGTACTGCAGGGAATGTTCGATGGTGGACCAGAAATTCATGCCCATTGTACGGATCTGAATTTCGACCTGAATTGTCTTTGGCCCCGACAGCATCTGTACTTCGTATTTTACAATCATATGATAGCTGCGGTATCCGCTGGTCTTCATATGATCAATATAGTCTTTTTCATGGCTTACCGTCATATCCTTGCGTTCGCGGAGCATATTTACCACCTTGGGAATATCCTCTACAAACTGGCAGATAATGCGGATGCCCGCGATATCCTCCATGCGGCTTTCCAATTCTGAAATATCAATTTGCTTTTTCTGCATTTTATCCAGAATGCTGGAAATCGACTTTACGCGCCCGGTCACCTGTTCGTTAGGGCAGTAAATGCCCCGCGAACAATATTCATAGCGCAAGTGTTCAAATTTTGTGGTCAGTTCTTTAACCGCCAGATCGTACGGGTCTAATAAATCTCTCCAATTCTGTATTTCCATAGTTCTTTTCCCGCCTTTAATCAAATATTTTAAAGTATACCATATTCGGTTTCTACGTTCAACTTATTTGCCGCACTGAGGAGATATACATGAAAAAGCTGATCATCTGCCTGTTTAGCGCCATATTGTTTTTCTTTGTCCTGCTTTTTCCGCGCCAGAGCTTTGCCGGGGCAAAAAGCGGTCTGCTGCTGTGGTATACCTCGCTTGTTCCCACCCTGTTCCCGGTGATGATCCTCTCCCGCCTTCTGGTCGATACCAATTTGGCTTACCGGATGTCTTTGCTGATCGCGCGTCCTTTTTCCCGTTTGCTCGGACTTAGCCCCTACGGCGTTTATGCGCTCGTCACCGGATTTCTCTGCGGCTGTCCGATGGGGGCGAAGGTACTTGCGGATCTGCGCGTGCGCGGACAGATCCAGGAAAGCGAAGCGGTTTATCTGGCGCGGTTCTGCAACAATGTAAGCCCCGCGTTTTTGTGCAACTTTGTAGTGCTTGGACATCTCGGTTCTTCCGCGCTTCTTGCGCCTACCTTATGTATCGCGCTTGGCGCGCCCGTAGTGTACGGCCTTCTTACAAATCCCGGCTACCGCAAATCCTGCGACGGCCGTCCGCCTTCAAAAAACAAGGCACCTGCCAGGGCAATTAACTTTGCTATGGTGGATGCCTCAATTATGGATAGTATTTGCAGTATTACAAAACTGGGAGGGTATGTTACCCTTTTTTCCGTTTTATCCTCCATGGCAGACATACTTCCGGGACAGACGGCCCTTATCCGGGCGGCGGCCGCCGCAGTTACGGAGGTAAGCGGAGGAATCCGCTGCCTTGCGGCGCTTCTGATTCCGCCGCGCACAAAATATCTGCTGATGATCGCCGCCTGTGTGTTCGGCGGCTTCTGCTGCGCGGCGCAGTCCGCGCAAATGCTTTCTGATCTCGGACTTTCGTTCAGAAGTTATCTGCGCGCGAAACTTGCGGTCACGGTAATCGCTGTCGTCATGGCTGCTTGTTATCTGCAATTATGATTCGCTGTCGCTGTATTCGTATTCTTCCTCTCCGTCTTCCTCTTCTTCCGGGACGGCAATGTAATTGGACGCCTGGGAGGACTGCGGCGAAAGTTCTTCGCGGTTCTTTCTTACAATGTCATAGCAGGACTGCAGGGAATTGACAAAGGTATTGTATTTCGCGCCCACCGTATCGGTCGCGTGCCCCATAATCTGCTCCAGATTCGCCAGCATATCGTCCGTATAGCTGATCGCGCTCATGCGGATATTGTTCGCGTCCTGCGTCGCGTTATCCAGAATCTCCTGTGCCTGCCGGCGCGTTTCTTCCAGAAGCGCGTTCGACTGGCTGACTGCTTCCTGCATTACTTCATTCTCCTGCACCATCTGATTCTGGCGTTCCTGCGCGTCTGCGATCATCGCGTCCGCCTTACTCTGCGCGTCTGCAAGAATGGCATCCTTATTGCTGATAATTTTTTGATAACGCTTGATTTCATCCGGCGTTTTCATGCGCAGTTCCCGCAACAGCTCCTCCAGTTCCTCTTTGTTTACCACGATTTTGGTCGACGACAGAGGCTGAAATTTACAACTGTCCACATACTCCTCGATTTCTTCAATAATTTGTTCGATTCTGCTGCTCATCTTGTTTTTCTCCTTATTAATTTTTTCGTTGTACTTTATATATGAGTCTGACTGTTAAGCTTTTTGTAATTTACGCCGGATCGCGTCCGCTACCACGGGCGGGACAAACTTGCTGATATCGCCGCCGTACAGCGCCACTTCTTTTACGGTGGAAGAACTTAAATAAGCGTATTCCAGGCTGGTCGTCAAAAAGACGGTGTCCACATCGGGCGCCAGTACGCGGTTTGTCTGCGCCATCTGCAGTTCATAGTCAAAGTCTGTGATCGCGCGCAGCCCGCGGACCAGAAACTGCGCTTTGTTTCTGCGCACGAAATCGATGGATAATCCGTCAAACGAAGCCACACGGACATTTTTCATATCTTTTGTTGCTTCCAGCAATATTTTAACACGTTCCTCCAGAGAAAACAATGGATTTTTGTGATTATTCTGTAAAACTCCGACAATTAATTCATCTACCAGTTCGGCGGAACGGCGGATCACATCCAGATGCCCGTATGTGACCGGATCAAAGCTGCCGGGATAAACTGCCCGCTTCATACGATTTTCCTCTCATTCTTTTTTATAAAGACATGCGCGTTTGTCTTATATTTTTTATATTTTTCCATCGTAAAGCCCAACGGCTCCAGATAATCAAAACCGGTATCCAGCGCGGCCTCCGCGATAATCAGCGTATGCCCGTCTGCGACCGTGGAGTGCGCGAGCGTTTCCAGCACCCTCTTTTCCAGATCCCTGTGATAAGGCGGATCCAGAAAAATCAGGTCAAACGGCGGCTGCCCGTCCATACGCGAAAGCGTGTAAAAAACGTCTTCCTGCAGCACGACGGCGCGGCCGTCCAGCTTTGTAAAAGCAAGGTTTTGCCGGATGCAGGCGGCCGCCCGGGCATTCTTTTCTACAAAAACGGCATGCTTCGCGCCGCGGCTTAAAGCCTCGATGCCAATTGCGCCGCTGCCGGAAAACAGATCCAGAAAACGGCAGCCGATGCAGTCGCTGTGAATCATATTAAAGAGCGTTTCCTTGATACGGTCCGTCGTCGGCCTGGTATCCATGCCCGCAATGGTTTTTAACGGCAGACTTTTTGCGCTTCCCGCGATTACCCTCATACGTTCCTTCCGCTACTCGTGCTCGCTCATGACATAACCGGCAAGGTTATAGGCATGATCGCTGATTCGTTCCAGATTACTCAAAATGTCAAGAAATGCCACGCCGTTGGCAGGGTCGCACTGCTGCTTGGACAGGCGCTCGATATGCTTTTCCCTGAGTTCTTCTTCCATATCGTCCACTTTTTCCTCAAATTTTCCAACCAGTACGGCGTCCTCGATACTCAGCCTTCCGCGCGCGTTGATCGAGCAGCGGAACGCGTCTTTAACAAGGCCCATGATCTCCGCCATCTCTCCCTGCGCGTCCGGCGAAAACCGGATCGGCTCTCCGCCCCTGGAGGGATCCATAATCTCGGCGATATTTTCCGCATGGTCTCCCACGCGTTCAATATCATTCACGGAATAAAAGAGGTTTTTGATCAGATCGTGCTGCTTGACCGTCAGCGAAAGATTATTGATATCTACCAGGTATTGCGTAATCATTTTTTCCATCGCGTTGATGGTTTTTTCGGTGGCGTATACTTTCTGCAGCAGTTCCTCGTCGTATTCCATTACGACTTTACAGGCGTCGTGCAGATTTTTCTGCGTGATTTCACCCATATGCACGACTTCTTTGACCGCGTTTTCTACGGCAAAATCCGGGGATTTTAAAATACGCTTGTCCAAATGACGCAGGGTTACCGTTTCCACGTTCTGCGGTTCCTCTTCCGCATCTTGTCCCTTTACCAGAAAGCCGGACAGTTTGATCAGCCAGTTGGCAAACGGAAACAGCATAACGGTACACGCCACTTTAAATCCCGTATGGAATATGGAGATTCCCACGCTGTCGATGCTCTGGTGCGCATAATCGCGGAAAAATCCAAAGAAAATGTAAAAAATCAATCCGAAAACCACCGCTCCGATCACATTGTAGATCAGATGCATCGCGGCAACGCGCTTTGCTTTTCGGGTCGTTCCGAAACTGGACAGAATCGCCGTAATGCAGGTGCCGATATTGGATCCGAGGCTGATGTAAACCGCGGCGCTGGTGGAAACGGCGCCGCTCGTTGCGGCAAGCGTCTGCAGAACGCCTACGCTGGCGGAGGAACTCTGCATAATTGCGGTGACAATAATACCGGTTGCCATGCCAAGGAACGGATTGTCCCCAAACAGGAGAAACGCATCGGATACAACCGGCGAATCCATATATATTTTCGCGGCGCTGCCCATAAAATTCAGACCGGTAAATAGCAGCCCCAGCCCGATCATGATTTCTCCGTAAATCTGTTTCTTCGGTTTTGAGGAAAACATCACAAAATAGGCGCCTACGCCAATCAGAAGGGGGGCGTAAAGCGAAGGCGAAAATGCCTGGAAGCTGGATCCTACCTGTTCCAGAGAAACGATCCATGCCGTGATGCAGGTGCCGATGTTTGCGCCCATTACGATTCCGACCGCCTGTCCGAGCGTCATCATGCCGGCGTTTACAAAACCGATCGCCATTACGGTGGTGGCGGCGCTGCTTTGGATGATCGCGGTAATCGCCGCTCCGACAAGTACGGCGACCAGCCGGTTGTTGGTCAGAATACCGAGCAGCTCCTGCATCTTACTCCCGGCAGATTTCTGAATACCGGCGGACATCCCGTGCATTCCGTACAGGAACATGCCAAGCCCGCCGATAAACGAAAATAGATTGGAAACGTCATTCATTGACATAGAAAATATGCCTCCCGTGTATACCGAAAATTTCTTTTGCAGACAAAGCGCTAAACAAGGTTACGCCATTCCAGGTCACCGTGATCCAGGCCGAGGATCAGGGATTCCGCCGTTGCAATGTTTGTGGCAATCGGGATGTTGTACTTATCGCAGCACCTCGTAATCCGGTCGATATCCGCCTGGCGCGGATCCTGCATAATCGGATTGTAAAAGAAAATGACCATATCCATGCTGTTGCGTTCGATCATTTCGGTAAACTGCCTGTCTCCTCCCATGCTTCCCGGAAGAAATTTATGTACCTTCAGTTTTGTGACTTCTTCAATTCTGCGTCCGGTAATCCCTGTTGCGTAAAGTTCATGCTTGCTAAGAATCCGTTTGTAGGCAAGGCAAAAATTTTCCATCAGATTCTTCTTACTGTTGTGCGCAATTACCCCAATATTCATATTCTGCCTTCCTTTCAGAAAAACCCCATAATAATGTTAAGTATAGCATAGATTTTTCCAATAGAAAAGCATTTTTGCATAAACAAAGCCCGGAAAATATCCGGGCTTTGTCGTTTTTCTTTTTATTTCGGTTTTTCTGTTTACATCATCGTACCGTTCTGGGACATCTGTCTTTCCTGAGCTTCGATCATTTTTTTAACCATATATCCGCCTACGGAACCATTCTGCTTAGATGTCAGATTACCATTGTAACCATCGGTTAAAGGTACGCCCAGCTCGCTTGCAACTTCAAATTTGAAACGGTCCAGTGCTCCTTTTGCTTCCGGAACTGCCGTCGTGTTAGAAGATCTGCTTGACATAATCTACGCCTCCTTTACATATTCTTTGCAATCTCTTTTTGATTGCAGTGATAGTATATGAAATCCGGTAGATTATAAACTGGAAGTTGCTGCAAGTTTTTTTAATTATTTACAGTTCTACGCTGCCTGTCACATCGCCGTTTACTACAAAGTAAGCCCTGTTCTCTTCCGGCTTTACATAAAGGTCGATGCTCTTCATATCGCTTACTTTCTTTTTCAGTTCTTTTGTCCAGTATGCTTTTACCTGTTTCATAATGTCCGCCGTGCTCATTTCTTTGCCCGCAAACTGAACGACTACGTTCTCTTTTACCGCCGTTTTTTTCGCTGTGGATTTTGCCGCTGTTTTCTTAGCCGGAGCTTTCTTTTCCGCAGCCGGCGCCGCAGTCGCCTTCGTCTCTTTCACTTCTTTGATCTCTTTCACTTCTTTTACCCCTTTCAGTTCTTTTGCGTCTTTTACCGCCGCTTTTTTTGTTGCCATTTTCATTCCTCCTCATTTTCTGCTTATTTCAACCCATATTTTGTCATTTTTAATTATGTCAGAAAGAATATACACCTATCCGCAGAAAATAGCAATCCTTTTTTAAAAAAATCAGAAAGTTTGTACAATATATAAAAATCAGGTATTATAAATTGAGCTTTTTTAGATCATTTGTCATGTAGTGTTCCAGCTTTTTGTGCAATACTATATGTTGTGGCTGTAATAACTGCGGGTCATTTTGCTCAATTTCCTCAACCGCGCGGCACGCTTCCTGCAGGATGGGCGCGTCGGTAAACACATCCGCAATCCGAAACGCCAGTATGCCGCTTTGACGCACGCCGAACAGATCCCCCGGTCCGCGCAGCTTTAAATCTTCCGCCGCGATAAAGAACCCGTCGTTGGACTGATTTAAAATGGCAAGCCGTTTTTGCGTTTTCGGGCTGTCCGACGAAGAAACCATAATACAATACGACTGCGCTTTGCCCCGTCCTACGCGCCCGCGGAGCTGATGGAGCTGCGCCAGTCCGAACCGTTCGGCATTTTCAATCATCATAACCGTCGCGTTTGGAACATTTACGCCGACCTCGACCACGGTAGTCGAGACAAGCACCTGGATTTCCCCGGCAAGAAAGCGTTCCATTACATCGTTCTTTTCCTTCGGCTTCATTTTCCCGTGCAGATAATCCACACGGACTCCGGGCAGTTCCGCCGCCGCCCTTTCTGCGTAAGAAAGTACATCCTCCGCTTCCATCTGCCCGCTCTCTTCCACCATCGGGCAGATGATATAGGCCTGATGACCTTTTTTTACTTCCCCGTCGATAAACCGGTATGCTTTTTTTCGGTAGGACGTATTGACCACGCAATTCTTGATCGGAAGCCGATTGGCCGGAAGTTCGTCCAGCACAGATAGTTCCAGATCGCCGTACAGGATTACGGCAAGCGTACGCGGAATCGGCGTTGCGCTCATAACGAGCGTATGCGGCTGCTCTCCCTTTTCCCCAAGCATTTCCCGCTGGCGTACGCCAAAACGGTGCTGTTCGTCCGTGATGACGAGACCGAGCCGGTGATACGCTACGTTTTGCTGGATCAGCGCATGCGTACCCACGATCATATCCACATCCCCGGCTGCGATCTTCTGATACGCGCCGCGTTTTTCCGCGGCCGTCATCGAACCGGTAAGCAGGATTGCCGTAAACGGAAGTTTCTGTTCTCGGATCAGCTTTGCAAGCGATTCAAAATGCTGCCTTGCCAGCACTTCGGTCGGCACCATCAGGCAGCTTTGCAGCTGATTCAGCGCGGTCAGTATCATTGCCAGAAAAGCGAGAATGGTCTTTCCGCTTCCCACATCGCCCTGAATCAGCCGCGCCATCGTGTATTTTCCCGTCATATCGCTGCTGATTTCCGCCCAGACGCGCTTTTGCGCGTCCGTTAGCTGATAGTCAAGACGCGCAATCACTTCGTCGATCTTTGCCTTTTGCCGGATCACAAAATGATTCTGCGCGCCGCGTTGTTCTTTCAGGCGGCGCAGCGCCAGAATAAAAAAGAAAAACTCGTCGAAAACAAGACGCCGGCGCGCGGTCATTCTATGAGACTCATCTTCCGGAAAGTGAATTTCCCGGATCGCATCAGAGTACTCACAAAGACAATAGCGGGCGCGCAGATCCGCGCTGAAATGGTCCGCGCCAAACGCAACGCCGTCCAGCGCCTGGCGCGCCGCTTTTGCAACCATGCGGTTGGTCAGCCCGGCGGTAAGCGCATACACCGGCTGCAGTCCCTTTAAAAGCTCCCTGTATTGTTCCTGCGCAAAAACAGACGGCTGCTCCAGATAAACGCGGGTTCCTTTCTGCACAACCCTTCCGCAAAATACATAATATGCGCCCGCCTTTAAAGTATTCCGCAGATACGGCATATGAAACCAGCGCACCGCTATCCTGCCCGTTTGGTCCGTGATAATGGAAGAAACGATTTGCAGCCGCTTTACATACTGCACCGTAAGCGCGCGCTCCAGCGCGCCGTAAACAGCGATTTCTTTTCCCGGTTCGGCGTGCGCAAGATCGGAAATTTCCTCAAACTTCCGGTAAGCGCGCGGATAATAAGAAAGCAGGTCGCCAATGCAGCGAATGCCTGCCTTCTCAAATACAGCCCTGGTTTTTTCTCCGATACCTTTCAGTTCTACAAGGGATGTCTCCTGATCCATAGCTTCCTCCAAAGCAGAGACGTTATTCTACCGAAACGACATAATAGTAAATTGGCTGTCCGCCCGGATAGACTTCCACTTCACAGTCCGGATATTGTTCTTCCAGCAGATTGCCCAACTCCTGCGCCGTTTCCTGCGTAATGTCCTCGCCGTAATAGACGCTGATCAATTCGGAATCTTCATCGATCATCGCCCCGACCGTCTCTGCCGCTACCTGCGCGCTGTCTTTGCCGACGGCAAGAATGCCGTGGTCGCCCAGTCCCATGATATCTCCCTGATGAATTTCCTTTTCGTCAATGTGGGTATCTCTTACCGCATAAGTAATCTGTCCCGTTTTTATCAGCTGCAGGCCTTCGGTCATCGCCTGCTCGTTTTCCACAGGCGATTTATCCTGCGCGTAGCTGATCATTGCCGCGATCCCCTGCGGGACGGTTTTCGTCGGGATGACAATGATCTGTTTGTCTTTTGTCAGCGCCTGCGCCTGATTGGCGGCAAGAATGATATTTTTATTGTTCGGTAGGATATAAATGGTGTCCGCGTTTACCTGCTCGATTGCATTTAGCATATCCTCGGTACTCGGATTCATCGTCTGCCCGCCTTCGATCAGGTAATCTACGCCGAGTCCTTTGAAAATCTCGCCGATACCGGCGCCGATCGATACGGATATAAAGCCTGCTTCTTTATGCGGCATTTCCGGCTTTTTCAAAGCCTGCGCCTGTTTTGATGCGTCCTTAATCAGCTTTTCCTGATGCTCCTCGCGCATATTGTCGATTTTAATGCGGGAGAGTTCGCCGTAAGTAAGCGCTTTTGTGATCGCCGCACCAGGCTCGTTTGTGTGTACATGCACCTTAACAATATCCTCGTCCGCAACGACAACGATGGAATCGCCGATTCCTTCCAGATACGCTTTCAGGGCGAGCTCTTCCTCGCGCGGCATCGGTTTTCCCGCGTTGATGATAAACTCCGTGCAGTAACCGAATTTAATATCGGCAGCCGGCTGAGCATCCTTCGGCGCCGCGCCGGCATAAGAGCGGGATTCCGTCTCAATCTGATAATCCACCTCTTTGCCCAGATAAGCGTCAAACGCTCCTTTTAGCACCTGAATCAGTCCCTGGCCTCCGGAATCGACCACGCCCGCTTCTTTCAAAACCGGAAGCATTTCCGGCGTTTTTTCCAGAACCTCCTGCGCATACTCCAGCGCGCCGCCAAGCAGCGTCTCCATATCCGCGTCTTCCTGCGCAAGTTCTGCCGCCCGGTCCGCATAACCCTTTGCCACCGTGAGGATCGTTCCTTCTTTGGGCTTCATAACTGCTTTGTAAGCCGTTGCAACCGCTTTCTGGCATGCTTCCGCTATGAGCAGCGTATCAATTTCCGACGCGTACTTGATCGTTTTGGTAAAACCGCGCAAAAGCTGCGAAAGAATAACGCCGGAGTTTCCCCGCGCGCCGCGCAGGGAACCGGAAGAAATCGCTTTGGACAGCGTTTCCAGCGTAACGTCTTCCAGAGAAGTTACTTCCTTTGCCGCCGCCATAATGGTAAGCGTCATATTGGTGCCGGTATCGCCGTCCGGAACCGGAAATACGTTTAACTCGTTGATCCATTCTTTATTTGCTTCCAGATTGCCGGCACCGGCAAGAAACATTTTTGCGCAAAGCTGCGCATCTATCGTATTTCTACCCACGTCTCAGGCTCCTCCTTAATCAATGGCTCTTACGCCTTCTACCACGATATTTATTTTATCGATTTCCATACCGGTAAATTCTTCTACGCGGTACTTCACATTGCTGACCAGATTTTGCGCCACCGCGGAAATACTCACTCCGTAGGAGACGATGACATGAAAATTCAGAGAGATCCGATTGTCTTCGCTGACCGTGACATTGATGCCGTGCTTTAAGCTGTCGCGTCTTAAAAGTTTTACCAGACCGTCCTTCATGCTGATCGCCGCCATTCCGACAATTCCAAAACACTCAACGGCAACGCTGCCCGCGTAAGTGGCAATTACATCTTTATCAATGGAAATGGTACCCAGTTCATTATCCATGCGACCTTTCATATTGATACCTCCAATCTCTGACTGTCTCGCAGTTGTTAACAGTATACCAAGTTTTTTACAAAAAGGAAACATCTTTTTTCAAATTCTGCTTGCAAATTGACGCGGTATCTGATAAAATACGATTGTTGTCAGTTTGTGCGCGATGGCACAGACAAATATTGTTTAAGGAGGTGCTGTCATGGCAAGATGTGCAATTTGTGATAAGGGCGCTCATTTCGGAAACAACGTAAGCCACTCACATAGAAGATCGAACAGAATGTGGAAATCCAATATCAAATCGGTAAAGGTAAAAGTAAACGGAGGAGCAAAGAAGATGTATGTATGTACTTCCTGCTTAAGATCCGGCAAAGTAGAACGAGCATAAAAAAGCACCGCCAGAGGCGGTACTTTTTTTATGCTCATTTTTTGATTATCTGCGCTGATTCGCATTGCCTGAACCGGCAATGACGCACAGTTCATTGTGAAACCGTGCGTAAACCGGAATAGCGGACAGATTCTGCACTCTTTGGCCGTCGGCGCTGAAAACCAGAGCGCGGGCGGCATTGATATAATCCGCATATTCAAGGTTGGTCGTATACCAGATATCCGAATGGCCGGCAAGTTTTCCGCAGAGTTCCTCCATCTTATCCCATGTCTGTTCGCGTTCAAATTCAAAACTGTGTCCCCAGATGTAAAGCAGCGGGACTTTCAGATAATCCGGCTTTTTTAGAAACGTCCGGATGATTTCTCCGTCAAACGCATCGTTGTGATGGCAGCTTGGCGTCCATTTCATAAAATCCGCCGGGATGCGGAATCCATCGGTAGATTCCACGGTTCTGCTGTAAGCAAAGCCCAGCGACTTCAGCGTCGAAACCACCTGTTCGTCGTATTCCCCGAACGCATAGGAGCATCCGCGTATGATGCGTCCCGTACACGTTTCCAGCGCCAGACGGTCCTGATAAAATTCCTGAAAAAGCTGTTCTTTTGCCAGATGGGTGGGATATTCGTGATATACGCCGTGGCAGGCGATCTCATGCCCTTCGTAAAGCGTACACAGTTCTTTCTTTTCAATAAAACCCTCCGTGTCCAAAATACCGGTGTTTAAGTGAAACGTGGCCTTTAAATCGTATTTATTAAACAGTTCCACTAAGCGTCGGTCAAAAATCTGACCGTCGTCGTAGCTGAATGTCAGCGCTTTTTCTTTAAATCCCGGATAAAGCAGTTCAAAGTTCATACGCCACCTCCACAGGCGCCGTACCGGTCAGTTCACGGCTTCTGGCGTCCGGCTGGCTGATTCCCACATAAAAGGTAAACTTCTTTGCATCCACCTTGCGCACGCCGTCTTCATCCACAACCGTAAACGCCTGCGGCGAAACAGGGATCTTTACATGCTTTTCTTCCCTGCCATCCAGATCTACGCGGGAAAATGCGCATAAAGCCGGATTCTTCGGCGCGTTGGGCGAGTCGCTGGAAATGTAGATCTGCAGTACCTCCGAAACCGCTCTGTCGGCGCTGTTCTTTAATACCGCTTCCAGTACGGGCGCGTCCTTTCGATCGGTTACAACCGCACGCGCTTCCGACACGCTGACGTTTCCGTAAGTCAGTCCATACCCGAACGGATACTGCGCCTGCCCTTCCATATAGCGGTACGTTCTGCCCCGCATGGAGTAATCCTCAAATTCCGGCAGTTCAGCAAGGCTGTTATAAAAAGTAAGCGGCAGCTTTCCGGACGGAGAAACATCCCCAAACAAAATTTCCGCCGCGGCGGCGCCGCCCTGCGCGCCCGGATACCACAACTGCAGAATTGCAGAAAAATGTTCTTCGGCATAAGAAAGGTCAATATCGCTTCCCGCCATCAAAAGCAGGACCACCGGCGTGCCTGTTTCGGCAACCGCCTCCATCAGATCGCGCTGCACCTGCGGAAGCTGAAGATCCAGCTTGTCGCCGGACGCGTAGCTGTTGCCCGTATCGCCTTCTTCCCCTTCCAGGGTTTCGTCGAGTCCTACGCATAAGAACACAACGTCGCATTGCCGCGCTGTAATTTTTGCTTCCGCAAGCCGGTCGCCCGCAAAAGCAAGCGATTCGGTACGGTCGCGGAACAGCTCGCAGCCGATGCTGGTCAATACCCGTACGTCGTCCCCCAGATAATTCTCGATTCCTTCCTGGACGGTGATATAACGCGACGCCGTACCGTGGTAATTTCCAACCAGCGCCGCACGGCTGTTGGCGTTAGGCCCGATTACGCCGACGGTCTTTAATTTTGTCTTATCCAGCGGCAGAATGCCGTCGTTTTTCAGCAGGACAATGCTTTCCTGCGCCGCTTTTTGAGAAAGGGCAAGATGTTCTTTTGACTCCACTTCCGTATAGGGAATGCTGTCATATTCGCTTCCGTCAAAAAGCCCCAAAAGAAAACGCGTGGTGAAAAGACGCACCGCGGCTTCGGTAATGGCTTCTTCTGTCACCATACCGTTCTGATATGCCTTTAATATATGTAGGTAGGTATTTCCGCAATTCAAATCGCAGCCGTTGTTAATTGCCATTGCCGCAGATTCCTCTGCGTCGGCCGTTACCATATGATGCTCATGGAAATCGCGGATCGCCCAGCAGTCGGAGACAAAATGTCCCTCAAAGCCCCATTCTCCGCGCAGCGTGTTCTGCAAAGCGGGACTTGCGCAGCATGGTTCCCCGTTTGTGCGGTTGTACGCGCCCATCACGGATTCCACATGCGCTTCCTGCACCAGCGCCTGAAACGCCGGAAGATACGTTTCGTTCATGTCTTTGGCGGATGCTTTGGCGTCAAATTCATGCCGCACTGCCTCCGGTCCGGAATGTACGGCGAAATGTTTGGCGCATGCCGCCGCTTTCATTGTTTCGCCGTCTCCCTGAAGCCCCTCGACAAAGGCGACTCCCAGGCGGGAAGTCAGATACGGATCTTCGCCATACGTTTCATGCCCGCGTCCCCAGCGCGGATCGCGGAAAATATTTACGTTCGGCGACCAGAAAGTCAGCCCTTTGTAAATATCCCGGTCTCCTTCGCGGGAATAGGCGTTGTATTTTGCGCGTCCTTCTGTGGCAATCGCGTCGGCAATCTCTTTTAAAAGATCGGGATCAAACGTGGCCCCTAACCCGATTGCCTGCGGGAACACGGTCGCCTGCCCTGCTCTCGCGACGCCGTGGAGCGCCTCGTTCCACCAGTTATAAGCCGGGATGCCAAGGCGCCTGATTGCCGGCGCGTCGTAGCGCAATTGGCTCGCTCTCTCTTCCACCGTCATCTGAGCGACTAACGCTTCCGCCTTTTTTCTGGCTTCTTCTCTTTTTTTCATCATATCAGCCCTTTACTGCTCCTGTTGTCAGACCTTCCACAATCTGGTTACTGAATAAACAGTATACCACAACTGTCGGCGCGATGGCAATAATAATCGCTGCGAACATTTGCACATAATTCGTCGCATACGGACCGACGAAATAGGTAAGGGTAACCGGGAGCGTTTTTCTTGCCGGGTCAGAAATGAATACCATGGCGAGCAATAGTTCGTTCCAGTTATTGATAAAGGTCATTAAGCCCGATACAAAGAATCCTGTGCGCGCAAGCGGCAGCGCAATTTCAAAAAAGCAGCGGTAAATTCCGCATCCGTCTATGGCCGCTGATTCAAACAGCTCTGCCGGAATTGATTTGAAAAATCCCGTCATCAAAAAGATCGTCATCGGCAGAGAAAAGGTAATATAAGGCAGCATTAGGCCAAATCTGGAATTTGTCAGTCCCAGGTGCGCGAACCGGACAAACAGCGGGATCAGGATACAGTGTACCGGAACCATCATTCCAATCAGAAAGAAAGTTTGCGTTGCCTCGGAAAGTTTCCAGCGCATCCGTGCAATTGCAAACGCGGCCATCGCGCCGAAAAACAGGCTTACGATCAACGTAACGCCGCAGACAAAAACCGAATTGAAAAGCGCTGCGCCAAGACGTCCCAGTTCCCATGCTTCCTGATAATTATTCCAGTGAAGCGCTGCCGGCAGCGCAAACGGCGCCGCCATCAGATCCGGATTATCTTTGAGCGATACGGAAAGCATCCACAAAAGCGGCGCAAGATATAAAACAGCTAATAAAGCAAGAAAGACATAGATAACGATAATCACCGGGCTGAGCGGCTTTTTCGTTCTTACATTCTTTTTATTCATATTCCGCTCCTCCTAACCTTCGTAAGTTTCTACTTTAATTACTTTCTTTACCAATAAAGTGACAATCAGACACAATACTAACAGGATAACGGATATTGCGCTTGCGTATCCATATTTGAAGTAATTGAACCCTTCGGCATACAGTTCGGTTGCGAGCACCTCCGTGCGGTGGTTCGGTCCGCCCTGCGTCATGTTATATACAAGGTCAAAGAATTTCAGAGAACCGATGCAATTCAAAGAAAGTGACGTAATCATCATCGGTTTCACAAGCGGCAGCGTAATGTAGCGGAACGCTTTTGCCTTCGATGCGCCGTCAATGTAGGACGCCTCGTATACATCCCGCGAAATGCCGGTGATCTGCGCCATGTAAAGCATCATATTCTGTCCTACATACTGCCACAGGGCTACAAAAGCGATCACCCACATAGGAAGTACAATAAAACCTTTTGAATCCATCAGCCACAGAGGCCCTTCAATCCCAAATTTTGCGAGGAGCTGGTTGATACCGATTCGCGGATTAAACATAAACGCCCATAAAAGACCCAATGCCGCCGAGGAAAGAACGCAGGGCAGATAGTAGATATTTTTAAACACATTGCGTCCCTTAGGGATATTGGTCAGGAACACTGCAAGCAAAAGCCCCATGATCTGCTGTGTAACCGCTGAAAAGATCATAAAAAACATCGAGTTTTTTATGGCGATTTGAAACGTACTGTCTTTAAAAAATAACTGCTGATAATTTTTCCACCCGACAAATTTCGGCGGAGTAAGCGCCGCGTAATCACAGAAGGAATAATAAATCATCTGGAACATCGGAATCACCAGAATCACTACGAACATCAGCAGCGCCGGTGCAATAAAAATAAAAATCGCCTTTTTGTTCCGTAATATCTTATCCATAACATTCTCCCTTTCTATGCTGAGAAGCCGCTGCAAGAACTCGTCTCACGCTTGTTCTGCAGCGGCTCCTTGCCATGTGTCATCCATTATGGATTCACGTTACAATTTCATTATTTCCAAACATTTGCCTCATAGAAATCCTGTACAGCCTGGCATGCTTCTTCCGGCGTCTTGTTGCCTAAGAATACATCTACCATTGCATTGTCGAAGCAGTCGCCGGCTTCTACAGAATCCAGAGATTCATTGTAGAATCCAAAGTTGCCGGTTGCCTGAGACATAATATCCTGTACATAGGAGAGCTGTTTCGGAGCAACTTCATAATCAATATCCACATCTTTGATGATCGGGAACTTGCCGCCTACTTCGGCCATGTACTTCTGAGCGGTCTCGTCTGTAAACATTTTCAGAAGAGCGATTGCCGCGTCTTTGTGCTCGGTTGTGGAGCTTACCAGCAGGTTATCGGTCTTAACGATCATGCGGTTCGGGTCGTTTGCGCCTTCGATAGCCGGGAACTGGAATACGCCGCAGATATCTTCGATTTCTTCATTAGCGCCGTTCATCTGACCGATTGCCCAGGAACCCTGTACCAGCATTGCCGCTTCCTGATTATAGAAAGCTGCGGTTGCCTGATCGTTGGAATCGCCTGCTGCGGTCGGCTGGAAATACTGAGAGAGTTCCTGCAGCTTGGTTGCCGCCTGTACAAATACGTCGTCTGTCCAGTTTGCTTCGTGCGCTGCGATTGCGTCGAGGTCTGCGCCCTGACGGTCGCACAGATAACCGGCAATCATAGACAGGCACCATGCGGTACCGGCAGAGCAAGAAATCGGCGTGTAGCCTGCATCCTGAAGTTTCTGGCATACATCCAGTAATTCGTCATAGGTAGTCGGAACTTCTACTCCAACCTCATCAAACATCTTCGTATTGTAATATACGCAAGCTGCCGCGAAGCATGTCGGAACGCCCATGATCTTGCCGTCATAGGTCAGGCTGTCAAAGATGCCGTCTGTAAATGTCGCATACCAGTCTGCCTCTTCGTTGTTCATAATGTCGGTCAAATCCATAGCCGCGCCTGCTTCTACATAAACGTCCATGTTCGGACCGGGGTTGCAGATATAAACGTCCGGCGTCTGTCCTGCTGCGATGAGGGCATTCAGTTTTCCGTCATACTCTTCCAGATTGGTTGTGATCGGAGTTACATGATACTGACCTTCGTACTCGGTATTGAAACGATCAATAACGTCTGCATAACCAAGAGAAACGAGGTCCTCTGTTGCCTGAAGATCATCCCAGAACATCCAGGTAATCTCTTCCACTTCGCCCTCTGCCTGTACCGGAACAGAAGCGAACATTGTGCTGGCAACCATAGCTGCTGCCAAAACTGCTGAAAGTAATTTCTTTTTCATACACTTTCCTCCTTGCATATTGGTTTACGGGTTTCTGTGCACTTACTATAGCAAATATTCGGATTTCATTCTTTTGAATTATTGCTCTGTGACTCTTAATTATTGCTGCAATTATATTGTCAAAATTCACAATTTTTTTCTTTGATATTTTAAATTTATCGTCTGCTTTCACTTTTCAAATCTCTGAAAGTCCGTTAAAATACACACTTTTAAATTGTTGTTGAAATTTTTTTGTTCTTTTGATACAGTAATGAAAAGCAATTTTTTGTATACCATAGTATGCAGATAGGCAATTACGCAAATGGAGGGATCATCTTTGATTGAAAATCTGACCGGGTTACATGAGACCGTAAATTACAAAAAGCATATGCATCTTCAGCTCTATAACAACGATGAGGCGGAAAACTATCCGCCGCACTGGCATCCGCCTTTTGAGCTGATCATGCCTACCAGAAACGGTTATTATGCATGCTGCGAAGGGAAAGACTACCCGATACGCGAAGGCGATATCATTATCATCAGCCCTGGCATTGTCCACGAATTGTTCGCGCCTGAGAAAGGCGTGCGCATCATCTTTCAGCCGTCCTTATCTCCCATTGACCTGGAAGAACTGGATGCGATTCTTTCGCTTATCAGCCCGGTGGTTCTGGTCACGCCGGAAGCATACCCGAATATTCACGCGAGAATCCGCCAACTGATGATAGAAATTCGGGACGAATATCTGCACTCTCCGCTTTACGCGGAGCCAAGTATTTACGCCAGGTTCCTGGAAATTCTTGTCCTTGTCGGACGGCATCATGCGGAGCTGGCGCAGCATCATCTCTCTTTGCAGAATATGAAGCAGAAAGAATACATGGAAAAATTTGCTGTTATTGTCAACTACATCAACGAACATTATACCGAACCGCTCACACTGGAAGAGGTCGCCGCGGTTGCCGGTTTTTCCAAATACCATTTTTCGCGCCTGTTTAAGCAATACGCGGATACTACCTTTTACAAATATGTCAATCAAAAGCGAATTAATTATGCAAAGCGCCTGCTGGTCGATAAGGAACTGACCGTACTGGAAGTCGCCCTGCAGTCGGGATTTTCTAATTTATCCTCATTTTTGCGTATGTTTAAGCAGATAACCGGATGCACCCCAACGGAAATCCGGAAAATGTATGATGGAAATTTTGATTTTCTGTAAGCGAAACGCTTTTGGGAAGGGAAAAGGCTCAGCACATAAAAAGATTGTACCCTGCCAGCAGAAATGCAAAAATTAAGAGGACCGTCCAAAACGTATTGGAAATAAACAGGCAGATCAACATTCCTGCCGCAATCCAAAACAAGGTATACCCCGCGATACGTTTCATACGCGTCCTCCAAAAAGGGCTTTCTCTATCCTATGCAGTTTTTGCGGATTGGTTACTGCGCGTCGGCGTCTTCATCCGTAAAAATATCTTCGTTTGCGTCCTCATTTTTTGAAGCGGATCCGTTTCCGGAAGCAAAACGGTTTACGAAATCAGGCACCATATCCAGCACTTTTGTAAGGCCGTCCTGATTGCGCACATTTACAAGCTTGGATGTGCCGTTCTGGATTACAAGCACGGCGCTTGGCGTCATTTTGCAGCCCATACCGCCGCCGCCGTTGTTTTTCTGACGGTTGTTGTCCTGCCCTTCAATTGCCGCGGCAGCGACTCCGAAAGACACGTCGATCAGCGGGAGAATAATCGTATCTCCTACCGTCACCGCATCTCCTACCACTGTCTTGGAATGAATATAACCGTCCATTCCTTTAAACAAAGATTCTACTTTTGACTGAAAATTGTTTTCCGATGCCATAACGATTCCTCCTATACTCTGTTTTCTTTATGGTACTCTTAGTTTCTGAAGCCTCCGAAACGCGGCGCGGCAATGCGGATCCGCAAGCAGGGAAAGCAGCGAGCGAACGGCGTGCAGCGCGCGCACATGCCCTTTGAGATACAGCTTCCCTTCCAGTACGGGACGTTCAAAATCCGCTTCTATCTGCAGGTTTGCTCCGGTAAATACCTGCGCCATGCAAAGCAGCCCGACCGCCTCTCCGGTGACGGCAGGATCCTGAAAGCCGACCCGCAGCCGTCCGTTTAACTTTTGGGGCAGATAATGTTTAAAGAGACGGCGCAGTTCTTTTTTTATATGCAGATAGGAATGCTGCGTATGCGGATCATGCCAGAAATCCAGATCATTTTGAATCCTTTCCTTCAGATCGGCAGCCGAATCCCTTATTGCCTGTATTTTTTCCAAAAACCTGTAAAAACTATTCTTTATTTTTTCTATGAGCGCGCGCAGCTTTTGAAAAAACGTCTGTTTTTTCCTGCCGCTTTCTTTTCCCTTTCGCGGCGCTTTTTTGTCCGGCGGCTCTTTGCGGGCGTTTTGTTTTTCCGCCCGTGCGGGCATATCGGTTTGTTTTGTTTCCGGCTTTGGAATATCCGCCTGTCTTTCCTGTCTTTCCCGTTTTGGAATATCCGCCTGCCTCTCCCGCTTCTTTGGCCCTGACCGCTTCTCTTCCGTCTCTTTTCCTGTCAGGGTAATTCCCAGGATTTTAACCGTAAGCTGAACTTCCTTTTCCCGGTATGACGCGCGCACCGATAAAAAATGAAGCAGCCAGTGTATCTGAGCAAGGGCCGTAAATTCCCGGCTTTTTTCCATCGACGCGCGGTAGCGCACCGGCACAAGCAGAAGGAGCAAAAGCACCGCAAGCGCCAGTAAAAGGACTATGGAAACAAGAACAAACACTATTTTTAATATCGCCAGAAAAATATGTAGCATAGTTCCCCCTGCCGCCTATTGGCGAAAGCCAAACCGTCTTTTTTTCTTTAAACGCTGCGTCGGATATTCCCACGCAATTTCCTGCCCGTCCGGCATACGCCCGCGCAAATAACGCGGAATATCAAAATTACCGCTGCTGCGATAGGCTTCCATTGCAATCTTTGTCGCAAGCGAAACCGCGGCGTCTTTGCCTTTCGCAGCGCCTACAATCATGGGGCAGCGTCCGTGCAGCGCAGGGAAAAAAAGCAGATCGGCCGCAAAAACATCAAGCAAATCGCGCCCGTTTGCCGCAAGCGTAATCAGATAGATCCCGGGCAGCCCCGCATTGGTTTCCGCTTTTTTAATCAACTGCTCCTTGCTTTTTTTGATCCTCTCGTCCAGATACAGATCCCGATACCATTTCATAATTATATCCTTGCCAGTTTTTTCCGTTTTAAACGGATATGAGAAAGGGGATTGTCGCAAACATTGTGCGGCAGCCCCCATCCACTCAAAAGTGCTTTTTCGTTCCCCATAAATTTGCTTTTTTTAATGAGAGATACTCGTCGTAGGCACGCTCCAGCATCGTCCGCTCGTTCGCAAATTTCAAAAGATGATAGGCTTCGTGATATTTATAATATCCCGAATCCGTAAAGTGTTCCTCACGCTGTGGTTTGCTATAGTAGCTTTCCGAACGCATCAGATACCAGTGTACATCTTTTTCCACCACATCTTCGGGCACATTAAAAGAATATTGGCTTTTTCCGATATACTTTACAATGCTCGCCTTTACGCCGGTTTCTTCCAAAACCTCGCGCAGTGCGGTATCTTTGTATTCTTCACCGGCTTCCACGGTTCCTTTCGGCAATACCCAGCCTTCGTATTTATTCTTATAATTTTTAAACAAAAGCAGTATCTTGCCCCGAAAAATTACCACGCCGCCACAGCTCGTTGCTTCGATCATTGCAATTCCTCCTGTAGTGCGTTGTCTCATGTGCTGTTTTTAGTATACCGCTTTTTTTAAAAATCCGCAACACTTTTATAATACTCGTCAAAGATCGCTTTCGCAATCGGAACGGCCGCAGCGCTCCCGGTACCGCCGTCCTCCGCGATTACGCTGACTACGATGTCCGGATTTTCCACGTTGGAAAAGCCGACAAACCAGGAATGGGTGGAAACGTTTTTCTCCTCTCCGGTATTGCCGTCCACCTCATATTCCGCGGAACCCGTCTTTCCGGCGACCGAATACGCGTCGTTCCACAGATAACTGCCGGTGCCGCCCTCCACCACGCTTCGCATATAGCTTTTGAGAATCTGCGCCTCCTGCGCGCTCATCAGGCGTTTATACTGCATGGGTTCTGTTTTGCTGACCGATACGCCCTGCACGTTTTCTACCTGCTGCACTACATACGGGTACATTAAAATCCCGTCGTTCGCCACCGCGCATGTGATCAGCGCCATATGGAACGGAGATACCAGCGTATCTCCCTGACCGATCGAGGTGGTCATCATATCCCCGTAAGACGAATCTGCGTTCAGCGAAAAACGGCTCTCGCTGTACGGCATGGAGGTCGGCAGACTGCCGTTAAACAGAAACTCCTTGCACAGGGAGGCAAATTTATTCAAATCCAGTCCCAGACCGATGTTCGCGAAGGAACTGTTGCACGACTGCTGAAAAGAACCCATCAGGTCTTCGTATCCGTGCGCTTCGCCGTCATAGCACTGCACGGTCACATCGCCGTTGGAAATGTAGCCCTCGCAGTTATAAGAATAATTCTGGTAATCCGTCTCATGCTGGCGGATATAGGCGAGCGTCGTTAAAATCTTGAATGTGGAACCCGGCGGATAAAGTCCCTGCGTAGCGCGGTTTAAAAGAGGACTCCCGGCGTCTTCCGCAATCAAATATTCCCAGCGCTCGGCCATCTCGTTCGGGTCAAAATCCGGCTTTGAAACCATCGCAAGAATCCTTCCGGTGGAGGCTTCTATCACAACCGCCGCGCCGCGGTATGCGCCCAGCGCACTTTCCGCAGCCATCTGGATGCGGGAATCCAGCGTAAGGATTACGCTGTCGCCGCGCACTTTCTGCGAGGGATCCATCTGATCGACAATCGAAACGTTCGAAGTCATAAGATCCGTATTGTAAATCGCTTCAATACCGGCTTTCCCGTTCGTTGTATATCCGACTACATGCGAAAAAATACTGCCGTATGGGTATACGCGTTCTTCGTTTCCCTCCTCGTCCACATTTGTTCCCGCCAGAATTTCCCCGTCCGAAGAATAAATGCTGCCGCGCACGACGTATTGTTTCTGCTCTTCCATCTTGGAATTGTTGGGGTTCGCGCGCATCTCATCGGCCAGTTCCGTCTGAAAGTATACCATATAACCAACCAGAGCAAGGAACATAGCCGCAAACAGATAGGCTACGCGTCCGTATACTTTATTGCGCTGCTTTTTGGAAACCGTTCTTTTGGGCGTCTTTGGCGTCTGTCCGGAAGCGCCCTGCGCGCCGGACACAAAATCGGGTATGTTCAGATCCCCTTTAGAAGAATCTGCGGGACGCCAGTTCCCGTTCCCTGTCTTTTTCAATTTGCTCCTCCTCATCTTCACGCAGGATATAGAGTCCCTGAATGATTGCAAACATCAGGATCGTACTAAGCATGGAACTTCCGCCGTAGCTGATCAGCGGAAGCGTTACTCCGGTCAGCGGGATAAATTTCAGCGCGCCGCCGATTGTCAGAAATACCTGCACCGCGTACATCGTGCCGAGTCCAAGCGCCACCAGCCGGTAAAACCGGTTTGAAAGACGCATGGCGATATTTAAAAACACGCCGGCCACGATCAGGCTGGGAAACCGCGGCACCAGCCCCGTTTTAACAAACTCCCGCACAACCGGCAGC
>CANQJX010000002.1 GCA_947624335.1 uncultured Marvinbryantia sp. | reverse complement strand
CGTGAACCGTTTCCAGTTCCGCCCGTTTTGCGCGTCCCTCTGTCTTTTTGATCCGATACATCTTTCTCCTCTTTTCCCTGTCATATTAGGTAACAGATTATCATATCTACAGGTAGAATACAAGTTTATTTTCTTTTCAGATTTTTAACAATTTCTGCGTCTTGCGCTTGGAAATGTTTTGTCGTATACTGTAATCTGTATGTAAGTAGTTGTATGGGCCGGATGCAGGCCCGGGGAGGAGAAATTCATTCTATGCGTTCTCAGAACCAGCTATGCCGAATCGGAATTGATATCGGTTCCACAACCGTAAAGGTTGCTGTCTTGGATAAATATGACACGCTTCTGTTTTCCGACTATGAACGCCATTTTGCGAATATTCAGGAAACGCTTGCCAGCCTCATTAAAAAAGCGGAAGAATCGCTCGGTCCGCTGGAACTTTCCCCTGTGATTACCGGCTCCGGGGGGCTGTCTCTTGCAAAGCATCTGAACGTTCCCTTCGTACAGGAGGTGATCGCGGTATCTTCCGCGCTTTCTCATTATGCGCCGCTCACAGACGTTGCCATTGAACTTGGGGGCGAGGACGCCAAGATCATCTATTTTGACGGCGGCAGCGTAGAACAGCGTATGAACGGTATCTGCGCGGGCGGTACGGGTTCGTTTATCGACCAGATGGCCTCTCTTTTGCAGACCGACGCTCCGGGCTTAAACGAATATGCGAAACATTACCAGTCGCTGTATACCATTGCGGCCCGGTGCGGCGTATTCGCCAAAACAGATATTCAGCCCCTGATCAACGAGGGCGCTACCAAGGAGGATCTTGCGGCGTCTATTTTTCAGGCGGTTGTAAATCAGACGATCAGCGGACTCGCCTGCGGAAAACCGATTCGCGGCCACGTCGCCTTCTTAGGCGGACCGCTTCACTTTCTTTCCGAGCTGAAAGAAGCGTTTATCCGCACGCTCAAGCTGGACGAGGAACATGCGATTTCCCCGGAAAATTCACACCTGTTCGCCGCGATCGGCTCGGCCTTAAATTGCGACTATCAGGCGCAGACAACCTCGCAGGATCTGATCCGTCTGCTTACCGAAAAAATCAAGCTGGAATTTGAAGTGGCGAGGCTTGCGCCTTTGTTTGCCTCGCAGGAAGAATACGACGCGTTTAATGAACGCCAGAATCAGTATAACGTGGTCACCGACGATCTGGAAACATACGAAGGACTATGCTTTCTTGGCATCGACGCCGGTTCTACCACGACAAAAGCCGCGCTGGTAGGCGAAGACGGCGCTCTGTTATACTCTTTTTACAGCAATAACAACGGCAGTCCTTTAAAGACAACCATCAAGGCGATCCAGGAGATTTACGAACATCTTCCGGAAAATGCCCGCATTGCTTATTCCTGTTCTACCGGCTATGGGGAAGCGCTGGTCAAAGCGGCTCTCCTTTTGGACGAGGGCGAGGTGGAAACCGTCTCGCATTACTATGCCGCCGCTTTCTTTGACCCGGAAGTCGATTGCATTTTGGACATCGGCGGACAGGATATGAAATGTATCAAAATTAAAAACCACACCGTGGACAGCGTACAGTTAAACGAGGCGTGCTCCAGCGGCTGCGGTTCCTTTATCGAAACATTTGCCAACTCCTTAAATTACAGCGTAAGCGATTTCGCGCACGAGGCTCTGTTTGCCGCCCATCCGATCGATCTGGGAACGCGCTGCACCGTGTTTATGAATTCCAAGGTAAAGCAGGCGCAAAAAGAAGGCGCTTCGGTGGCGGATATCTCCGCCGGGCTTGCCTACTCCGTAATCAAAAACGCTTTATATAAGGTAATAAAGGTTTCCGACGCGTCGGAACTGGGACGGCACATTGTGGTACAGGGCGGCACGTTTTATAACGACGCTGTCCTGCGCAGCTTTGAACGCATTGCGGGCTGCGAGGCGGTACGCCCCGATATCGCCGGCATTATGGGCGCTTTCGGCGCCGCGCTGATCGCGAGGGAACGCTACGACGGCGAAAAAGAAACCACCATGCTCTCCATTGATAAAATCAATAAGCTGCAGTTTACTACGCATATGGCAAAATGCAAGGGCTGCACCAATAACTGCCGCCTTACCATCAACCGCTTTACGGGCGGCCGTCAGTTTGTAAGCGGCAACCGCTGCGAGCGCGGCCTGGGAAAAGAAAAGAAAAATTCGGACATCCCAAACCTGTTTGAATATAAGAATAAACTGCTGTTTTCTTACGAACCGCTGGACGCGGACGTCGCCGTGCGCGGCGCCGTGGGGCTTCCACGCGTCCTGAATATGTATGAGAACTATCCGTTCTGGTTCCGCTTTTTTACGGAGCTGAAATACAAAGTGGTGCTCTCCCCGCAGAGCACGCACCGGATATATGAGCTTGGCATCGAATCCATCCCAAGCGAATCCGAATGTTATCCGGCAAAGCTGGCGCACGGACATATTGAATGGCTGATCCGGCAGGGGATTTCCTTTATCTTCTACCCCTGTATTCCGTATGAACGCAACGAGTTCCCGGATTCCAACAACCATTACAACTGCCCGATTGTCACCTCCTACGCGGAGAATATCAAAAATAATGTGGAAGCGCTAAAGGAACGGCAGATTGATTTCCGCAACCCGTTTATGGCCTTTACCAGTCTGGAAACGGTAAGCGTGCAGCTTGTCAAAACGTTCCCGGAAATTCCGGCGCAGGAAGTAAAGGACGCCGCCGCAAGCGCATGGGCGGAGTTAAATAATGTGCGCCAGGCAATGTACAAAAAAGGGGAAGAAACGATTCAATGGCTAAAGGATAACAACAGGCACGGCATCGTGCTCGCCGGCCGGCCTTATCATATTGACAGCGAAATTAACCACGGTATTCCGGAACTGATTACCTCCTACGGCATCGCCGTGCTGACCGAGGACTCGGTTTCCCACCTGAATCAGCCGGAACGCCCGCTGATCGTCAGCGATCAGTGGATGTACCACAGCCGGCTTTATGCCGCGGCAAACTATGTGAAAACCACAGATTTTCTGGATCTGATTCAGTTAAACTCGTTCGGCTGCGGCCTGGACGCGGTAACCACCGATCAGGTAAACGACATTTTAAGCGGGTCCGGTAAGATTTATACCTGTCTGAAGATCGACGAAGTGAATAACTTAGGCGCGGCGCGAATCCGCGTCCGCTCTCTGATCGCCGCTCTGCGCGTAAAAGAGCAGAAACACGCCGCGCGCACAATTGTGCCGGCAAATATCAACCGCGTGATTTTCACCGAAGAAATGCGCAGGGAATACACTATTCTCTGCCCGCAGATGTCTCCGATCCATTTCCGGCTTCTGGAGCCGGCTCTGCGAAGCTGCGGCTACCGCATCGAACTTTTGGATAACGACGGGCGCGAATCGGTGGACGTCGGTTTAAAATATGTAAACAACGACGCCTGCTATCCCTCGCTGATCGTGGTCGGGCAGATTATGAATGCGCTGCTCTCCGGTAAATATGATCTCACAAAAACAGCCGTGATCATCACACAGACAGGCGGCGGCTGCCGCGCCACCAATTACATCGGTTTTATCCGCCGCGCGCTGGAAAAATCGGGCCATCCCGAAATTCCGGTCATTTCCCTGAATTTATCCGGGCTGGAAAAAAATCCGGGTTTTAAGCTCTCTTTGCAAATGGCGATCAAAGGCATGTACGCCGTTGTCTTTGGCGATATCTTTATGCGCTGCCTTTACCGTATGCGCCCCTATGAGATAACGCCCGGTTCGGCAAATGAAATGCATCAGAAATGGGAAAGCGAATGTATTCGCTTCCTGACGCAGAAAAGTCCCTCGCACCACGGCTTTGCCCGTCTGTGCCGTCAGATTATCCGGGATTTTGACGCGCTTCCCATCCGCGGCATTCCCAAACCGCGCGTCGGCGTGGTGGGCGAAATCCTTGTGAAATTTATGCCGGCGGCAAACAATCATCTGGTCGATCTTCTGGAAGCGGAAGGCGCAGAGGCGGTTGTTCCGGATCTTCTGGACTTCCTGTTTTACTGTTTTTATAATTCCAACTTTAAAGCGGAAGAACTGGGGATGAAAAAGCGTTCCGCCGCTCTTGCCAACGTCGGCATCCGGTTTTTGGAATGGATCCGCGCCACATCGGTAAGAGAATTTAACAGGAGCCGTCATTTTACGGCTCCCCCCAAAATTTCCGCGCTGGCGGATTATGCAAAACCGATTGTTTCCCTGGGCAACCAGACCGGAGAAGGCTGGTTCCTGACCGGGGAAATGCTGGAACTGATACATAGCGGAGTAAATAATATCGTCTGCACGCAGCCTTTCGGCTGCCTGCCGAACCATGTCGTCGGCAAAGGCGTAATCAAAGAACTGCGCAAGCGCTATCCGCTCTCCAATATTGTCGCCATCGACTATGATCCGGGCGCCAGCGAAGTAAACCAGCTTAACCGGATCAAACTGATGCTGAGCACCGCGCAGAAGAATCTGCGCGCCGCGCACCGGGAAGCCGCGGCGGCAAACGTTGCAAATGAATAATATGATTTTTCTAGGAATTTAAAAGTGTCCGCAGTTCTTCGATCATTTCTTCATCCTTTAAGCGGAACTTTACTTCCACACGGCGGGACGCTTCGGCGTCCTCGTTTCCGTTTTCGTCCAAGATCAGGTTGCTGCTGGAATGCCCGTTTACCGTCAGGTGTTCCCGCAAATCCGCCTGATTTTCTTCGCTCAAAAATCCGGACGACAGATTCAGCAGATAATCCGCCACGGCAAGGGAACGTCTTTGGGAAAGGGACAGATTATAAGCATAGCCGCCGCTGGAATCGGTATACCCGTCTACAATAATCTCCGCCAGATACGGAAAATATTCTTCCTCCATCAATACGCTGCAGTAAATCGGGAGTACGGAGCCAAGCACCGCTTCCCCTTCCTGCGTCAGTTCTGTCTCGTCATAGTCAAAGAGTACGCTCGAATCCAGCACCAGCGCGCCGTTGGTTTCATCGATGACTACGTTGATATTATTTGCGGCAAATTCCTGGCGCAGAGCTTCGATCACATCCGCCTTTACCCCGATGATATTATCGATCCTCTGCTGCTGCGTCGCAAGCTGCGTCGTTTTTTCGTCCAGCGCGCTCTGCTGGTTTGCCAACGTAACGCTCTGCGCGTCCAGCTGCGACTGCTTCTCGGCGAGCTGCTTCGCCAGATCGTCCAATTGCTGCTTCTGCGCCGCCAGAAGCGCGTCCTGCGTTGTAAGCTGATTCTGCTGCGTGTCCACAATATTTTGCTGTTCCATAATCTGGCGCGTATATTCATCCTGGAGGAATAATTTTTCATCGCGTTCGCGGATGCTGTCCTCGTAACTGATCTGCGCCTGAAACAGCGACACGCACATAATCAATACAAAAAGCAAAAGAATGCCCGCCATCATATCCGAGTATGAACGCCATACGTTCAGGCCGCTGTTTTCTTTTTCTCTTCGTCTTCGCATTGTTTTCTCCCCTCCGGTTACCGGTTAAACAATCCTTTGCTCTTTCTGCCGCGGCTTCCTTCCCTTAGACAGGCAACCATCGTCTCCAGCAGTTCCTCCTGCCGCTCGCCCTGCTCCTGCAGGGTCTTCTGGATCCCAAGCAGCAGATCGCGGTTGCTGTTGTTCACCGCCATATTGCGGATATTCGTCCTATGCGTTTCATCCGGCGAGGTAACAATGTTGTACAGCAGATTCTGTACCTGTTCCATGGTCTTTGCGGTCATTTTCTGATACTGCACAAATTCCTGCATACGCTCATTGTAGCTCGCCACCAGTTTTTCGTTCGCCTCGTAAAGATTGCTGTTGTGTTTGCTTGCCGCCGCAAAGCCTTCTACGCCCATGCTTGCGGCGCTGACGTATTTCTGCATCGCCTGATTGCATGCAACCCAGAATTTTGCCGAACTTTGCTCCGCGTCCTGCAGATAGCTTACGACCTGGCGGTAGTTCTGGTTTAAGGCTTCCGCGTACTGCTGGTTTGTGTCCATAGTCTGCTGCGCGCTTGTAAGATACTCTTTATGCATCGCGCCCATCTCGCGCACAATGGCCTGCATGCCGGAGCTTTCCCGGTCAAACGTAACGCGCATTTCCTGCGCCATATCGCGGTACAGCGTGCGTGTGTTTTCCGCAAGCGATTTCTGCGCTTTGGTCAGATCTTCCAGCGCCTGGTTAAAATTATCGAACTGCAGTTGGAAGGACGCGCGCATCTTTAAAATAAAATCATCCAGAAGCGACTGCATCAGCGCTTCCTGCCCCTTCGCCATCGTCTCGGTTAAAATGTCCATCGACTGGTTCATTTTGCGGAAGGAGGGCGTGATTACCTTTTCAAAGCTGTTTGCCAGATGTTCGGAAAACTGCTCCGTCATCTTGCCGATCGCCTCGGTCTGCTCGTCCTGATAGTTCACCATCAGGTTGCGCGTCTCCGCTTCCGCGGAAGGAATCACGAAATGATGGAATTTATCCAGAAAGCGCTGCAGCGCGGCGAGCAGTTCGCCGTAAGCAACCTTGGTTCCGTAGCCGAATACCAGCGACAGCGAAAGGCCGTAAATGGAAGTCAGAAACGCCACTTTAATGCCGTCCACCAGAGAAGACACCGACGCGGTCATGGTCTCATAACTGGACGGCTCAAAATTTTTCAGTCCCATTACCAGCCCGATAAACGTGCCTAAAATACCAAGGCTGGTAAGAATATCCGGAATCAGCTCGATCAGGCGCCGGCGGATGATGCCGTCCACCTCGTTCTCATTGATGTAATCTTCCACATCGCCGATCCCTCTTTGACTTTTCTTGATAAAATCGGTAAACTCCGCATATTTCCCATCCAGATCCTTTTGCCCGAACAGATCCTGCGGGAGCGCGGAGCCTTCTTCCGCGGCGTCGTCTATGCCGTTAAACGTACGGTCGATCTCCTCCGCCGCGCCGTCAAACGAGCGTTCCAGAGAGGCCATTTTCCCAAATCCGGCCGCCATTCCCGCAACGCAGATAATCACCATCAGTCCCAAAAAGGCGAAATTATAAATCATTACGTCCACAGAACCTCTGCCGACGTACCAGGTAAAGATAATACATGCCGCAACTACCAGAGCAAACAATACCTTGTCAAACCATTTTCTCCCCATAGCCCACTACCTCCTGCGTATATTTAAATATTTTCAATCTGCCAGTCAATCGGCTCCAAACCGTTTTGCTGCAAAAATTTATTGGCCCTGCTAAAAGGACGGCTGCCGAAAAATCCCCGGTACGCCGAAAGCGGACTCGGATGCGGCGCTTCCAAGATCAGATGCTTTGGATTGTTCAGCATCGTCTTTTTTCTCTGCGCCGGCCTTCCCCAGAGAAGAAAGACCATCGGGCGATCCTGCTGATTTAAAACGCGGATCGCAGCGTCGGTAAATTCCTCCCAGCCTATCCCGCAATGGGAATTTGCCTGATGAGCGCGCACGGTAAGCACTGTATTTAAAAGCAGGACCCCCTGCTTTGCCCATTTTATCAGGCAGCCGTTGTTCGGAATGTAGCACCCGCAGTCGTCGCGCAGTTCCTTATAAATATTCTCCAGAGACGGCGGAATCTCCACATCCGGCTTTACGGAAAAACAAAGACCGTGCGCCTGCCCGTCCCCGTGATACGGGTCCTGTCCTAAGATTACCACTTTTACCTCTTTGAGCGGCGTAAGGGCAAACGCGTTAAAGATATCGTCCGCAGGCGGAAAAATCCGGTGCGTGCGGTACTCCTCGTTCACTTTCTGATATAGCTTTTTATAATAAGGTTTGGCAAACTCCGGTTTCAGCGGGGCAAGCCAGTCGTTTGAGATCGGCGGCATAATTTCTTTCCTCACAATCTTACGGAAATTCCCCGTTCCCGCAGATACGTTTTCACTTCGCAAATTTCCAGTTCCTTATAATGAAACAGCGACGCGGCAAGCGCGGCGTCCGCTCCTCCTGTGGTCAGCGCCTCATAAAAATGCTCCGGCGTTCCGGCTCCTCCCGAAGCGATCACCGGAACAGGAACAAGATCTGCAACCGCTTTTGTCAGTTCCAGATCATAGCCTGATTTTGTCCCGTCGCAGTCCATGCTCGTAAGCAGAATCTCGCCGGCGCCCAGGCGGCAGACCTCTTCCGCCCATTTTAGCGCATCAATGCCGGTGTCGGCGCGTCCGCCGTTCTTATAAATATTCCAGCCGCTGCCATCTTCTCTTCTTCTGGCGTCGATCGCCACAACCACGCACTGGCTTCCAAATTTATCCGCCGCCTCGCGAATCAGCCGCGGGCGGTCGATCGCTGCGGAGTTGACGGAAATTTTATCCGCGCCCTCGCGAAGCAGCGCCCGAAAATCCTCTACCGTGCGGATTCCTCCGCCAACCGTAAACGGAATGAACACGTTCTCCGCTACTTTTCGCACCATATCTACAACGGTGCTGCGGTTGTCCGAAGACGCCGTAATATCCAGAAATATAATTTCATCCGCGCCCGCCCTGTCATATGCGGCGGCAATTTCCACCGGGTCGCCCGCGTCGCGCAGATGGACAAAATTTACGCCCTTGACTACCCGCGCGTTATGAACGTCCAGGCAGGGAATAATCCTTTTGGTGAACATCCGTCAGTCCTCCCTCAATTCGGTAAAATTCCTGAGGATCCGCAGGCCGGCGGCTCCGCTTTTTTCCGGATGAAACTGGCAGGCAAAAAGATTGCCGCGTTCCACGGATGCGTGAATCGGCACGCCGTACTGCGCAGTTGCTTTTACGATAGACGGATCTTCCGCCTGCAGATAATAGGAATGTACAAAATAAACATACGGTTCCTTCGGAAGTCCCGCAAAGAGCCTGCCGTTTCCCGTAAGATCCAGCGAATTCCAGCCGATGTGGGGAACCTTCCGTCCTTCGTCATCCGGAATGCGCAGAATCTTTCCCGGCAAAATGCCAAGCCCCCTCGCGCCCGGACTCTCCTCGCTCTTTTCAAACAAAAGCTGAAGCCCCAGGCAGATCCCAAGAAACGGTTTGCTTTGCGCCGCTTCCCGGATGACCGGAATCAAGCCGTATTGTTCCAGGCGTTCCATCGCATCTCCAAAAGCGCCCACGCCGGGCAGAATTACCTGATCCGCTCCCAGAATTTCCTGCGCGTCGCGGGTGATACGCGCTTCTTTTCCCAAAAACTGCAGCGCTTTATATACGCTTTTTAAATTCCCGGCATCGTAGTCGATAATTGCGATCATGTTGTATCCCCGTCCATGAAAATAAAAGGAAGTGCAGAATCTCTACACTCCCTTATTTTATCATACCGCTCTGGAATATACAAGCGTTCACATTCTTGAGTATCCGTAGCTGTTGACGATCGCGTCGATCCTTCTTTTTTCCCTGCACATCGGGCACTCTGTTGCGTGGTACATTTTATAATCCGGAAGATCCTTCGCTTTAAACAGGGAGTTGATCTGAATGCCGTCGATTTCGTCGGTAGCGCTGAACAGGGCCGCCGCCCCTTCTACGATACCGCCGTAGTAGCGGATACATTCTACCGCGCGTTTAATCGTAATACCGGTAGACGCCGTTGCCAGCATCAGCAGCACATGCTTATTGAAGATCATGTCCTGCATATTGTCGCGGAAAATCAACTGCCCGCCGGTATGCACCTCCGGAGATACCACATACATTGTGTTATGGGAATTAATGGACATAATGCCGTTGCGGCACAATTCGTCCGCCAGATAAGCGCCGATCACCTCGCAGCCGTCCATACAGATAATCGTGTCTATATAAGTACTGGAACCGTAATTCGCAGCAAGAATTTTCGCCGCGCCTTCCGCCTCGGTTTTGCGTGCTTTTAAATAAGTCATATCCACATAGTAGTTAATATGGGAATGGTTTGTTACAAAATGTCCGGGAATCACCCGGAGCACTACATTGCTGTTCGCCTTTGAAGGTATTTTGATTACTCTTGATTCCATACGCCGTCCTCCTGTTGTTCCATGCCCATCGGCACTGCTTTTGTGAATAGTATAACATCTTTTTGTATAATTTCAATATTTTTTGTGAAATTTGTTAAATTTATACGCCGTTCTGCTGCAGAAGGAAACTGACCGGGTTCTGAGGAATGCATAAGGTTCTGCCGGCAAGTTCTTCCGGCGCCTGCGCGAGTTTGCTGTGAACGCGGATCAGGGACGCCTTTTGATTGTACTTTGCCGTCCGTTCAAACGGCATGCGGATCACGGACGGATAGGCGAGCCCTACGCCCAGTTCCAGAATACACAGTTTCCGGCCCAGCGTGGCGGCAAGCCAGTTGCGGTAAAATTCCCATTGCGGCAGGTAAGCGGACTCGTCATAATTTTCCATCGTCACCACATTCCCGGCCGCCTCGCTCCCGCACGGCGCTACAATAAAAAAGCGGTTCAGTTCGGATTCGTAGATCAGATCGTCTGTATTGACCGTAACCGCGAACCATGGTTTGCCCGCAATCAGCCGCGCCGTCTGGTTATAAGCGGCAATCACCTGCTCTTTTGCCGCCTTGCGGAGCGTAAACTCATCCCCAAATCCCAAAAGAACCGCGTCCGACCCGGCGATCCATTCTTTTACTCTCTCCATCTATTCTCCTTTGCGGCTGTCAAGCTCAAACCAGAAGCACACGCCGTCCGGACAATTGTACACTCCGTACTGCTGATTCATGGATTCCATGATCGCTTTTACGATGGAAAGCCCGATGCCGCTTCCGCCGTATTCCCTGGTACGCGCTTTATCCACCTTATAGAATTTAATCCATATTTTATCCAGTTCTTCTTCCGGAATCGGCAGCCCGGTATTGAACACGCAGACCCGTACCTTGTCCGGCTGCGCAATGGCTTCCACTCTGACCGTCCCGCCTTCCGTTACATGGTGGACGGCGTTGCTGATATAGTTGGTGACCACTTCCTCCACCTTAAATTCGTCTCCCCACACATAGAGCGGTTCTTTTCCCTCGTATAAAATGGAAGCGTTCTTCTGTCCGGCAAGGATCCGCGCGGACTGCGCCACGCCGTTTAATAGCTCCGTCAGGTCGAACCGTTTCATGTCCACCACGTCATTGCCGAATTCCAATTGATTTAAGGTAAGCAGCTTCTTTACCATCTGATTCATCTTTGCCGCTTCGTCCATGATCACGTCACAGTAAAAATCACGTTCTTTTTCATCTTCGTTGACCGATTCCTTCAGTCCTTCCGCATATCCCTGTATCAGCGCAATCGGCGTTTTCAGCTCATGGGACACGTTTGATAAAAATTCCTTGCGCATCTCGTCAATCTGGATCTTTTGCTCAATATCGCGCTGCAATTCATTGTTCGCCGTTTTCAGTTCAGAAATCGCGCGTTCCAGCGTTTCCGACATGTGGTTAAAATTCTCGCCCAGTTCACCGATCTCATTTTTCCCGCCGCTCGTATATTTCGCGTCAAATTCCAGATTCGCCATTCGGCGCGATATGCCGGTCAGTTCCTGAATGGGGTGCGAGATCATACGCGAGATCCACCATACGAAAAAAACGCTTAAGATAATCGCCGCGAGAATAATATAAAAAGTAAAGCGGTTGGCAATTTTCACATTCTCACGGATCGACTGAATCGGAATGCGCATCAGAAAAAAGCATCCTGTCTGCAGGCGTCCCCATGCCTCCAGATAATCCGCCACATCCGCCGAGTCGCTGAATTTCTGAATCCGGTAATTTTCGGTCTGGCGCAGGATATCCTTGTCATCCGCCTCCGAGTTCAGGCCGAACAGATACCCTTCGATGCGTCCCCGCATAACGGGGTTGTCGCGGCTCTGATAAATCGTCCATGCGCTCCCGTCGTCCGTCTCAACCATAAGAATATTCAGTTCCACATTATTTTCCGCGCCGATCCTGCGGAAATTCTGCGCAAATTCTTCGCTCTGATAATCCGCGATATCCTCCACGCTGTTGATCTCGTTGTATATCTGTATTAAGTCTTCTTCTCTCTGCCGGATATAATAACGCTCCAGAAACAGATTGTTAATCAAAAGATACAGCCCCAAAATCACTGCGATCAGGCTCGCAAAGCTGATGACGAGCTGCGCTTTTATTGAATACCTCATGCTATTCAACCTCAAATTTGTATCCCATGCCCCAGATCGTTTTGATATATTCCCCCTGCGCGCCCAGTTTGCTGCGCAGCTTCTTTACATGGGTGTCGATCGTCCTGGCGTCCCCAAAGTAGTCGTAGTTCCAGACGCTGTTCAGGATCTTTTCCCGCGAGAGGGCAATGCCCTGGTTTTCCATAAAATAATTTAAAAGTTCAAATTCCTTAAAGCTCAGTTCAACGACTCTGCCGTCGGCGCGCACCTCATGCGCCGCTTTGTCCATAACAATTTTTCCCGCCGTCAGCGTTTTTTCCGCAGTCGCCCCGCCGCTTCTGCGCAAAATGGCTTCCACCCGCGCCACAAGGATTTTGGGGCTGAACGGCTTGGAAATGTATTCGTCCACGCCCAGTTCAAACCCAAGCAGCTCGTCCCGCTCGTCAGCGCGCGCCGTCAGCATAATGATCGGCACCTCCGATACGCCGCGGATCTCCCGGCAGACCTGCCAGCCGTCCATTTTCGGCATCATAACATCCAGAATCACCAGCGCAATATCTTTGTTGGCAAAAAAGACGTCCACCGCTTCGGAACCGTCCTGCGCCTCAAGAACCTCAAATTCCTTCCTGACAAGGAAATCTTTTACCAGCTTTCGCATGCGGCTTTCATCGTCCACTACCAGAACTTTCCGTTTTTCCATTGCATACCTCCGCTAATACCGCGCTTCAAAATGATCGTCCATCATTTCCAGCATGATCCGGGCAAATCTTTCATCAAACTGAACGTTTTTCCCTTTTTCCAGCTCCTGCCGTATTTTATCCTCCGACATTGCCGCGCGGTAAACTCTGGTAGAATGCATGGCGTCATACGCATCCGCCACCGCGACGATGCGGGCAAACAGCGGGATTTCCCCGCCTTTAAGGCGTTCGTTGTAGCCGCTGCCGTCGTAGCGTTCGTGATGATAACGCGCGACCTGCGGAATCCACGGCATTTCCGATTCAAAATCGCTTAAAATATTGCCGCCGATGGACGGGTGGCGCTTGATTGCCTCAAATTCCTCGTCGGTCAGTTTCCCCTGCTTATTCAGGATATGATCCGGCACGCCGATCTTGCCGATATCATGCAAAAGCGCGCCGTAATAGAGCCGGTCCAGTTCCTTTTTGGAAAGTCCGTAACGCCTTCCGATCTCCACCGCATATTCCGCTACGCGGTGCGAATGGCCGTCCGTATATTTGTCCTTGGCGTCGATCGTTTTTGCCACCGTGCCGACCGTCCGGTCGGTCATCAGTTTATAATCATGTTCGCGTTTTAAAATCCGTCTTCTGTTTAAATACAAGGCCAAAATGACAATCAGCGCAACCAGCAGAAGCGCCCCCGTCGCCAGCCATATGTACGGCGACAGATTTTCAAACGGCTTTCTCTGCTTGCTGATGCGAAAGCGGACTTCTTCGCTTGGCGTTCCATCTGCATTATATCCTTTCAGATGGAAAACATACTCTCCGCCCGGAAGATTGGTATAGTTGGCGTAATTTGCAGAGGAATAGCGAATTTCAATCGGCGCGTCGTCAAAGCCCTCCAGATAATATTCCAGCATGCCGCCCTGCTCGATGCCATAGCTCAGAAGATCCAGCGTAATCGTAATTCTCTGCGTATCGCTGGGAACTTCAATATCCTGCTGTCCATAGTAAACGACGTCGTTTACCTCTATGCTGTCCACGCAGACGCGCGGCGGCGTCGTATTGCGGTGGATGTCTTCCACATTGAAAAAGTAAACGCCGTTTCCGGTGCAGATAAACAGTCTGCCGTCGTCGGCAAAGTCATTCCATGAGTTCGCCGTGATGCTGCTGGTCAGACCGTCCCTTCTTGTCAGGGTACTGTATACGTCGCTGCCCGCGATATAATCCTCGCGGGAAATGCAGATCAGACCGAAAGACTTCAGAAGCCAGATGTCATCGCCTGATAGTTTGATGTCAAACACACTTCCGACGCCCGCGTTAATATCTTTAATCTGCCGGATCCCTTCCTTCGTCCACAGCGCGACGGAGGAGCCGTTGCTGATCCAGAATCCGCCGATTTTATCGTCGCGCACCATTCTTAAAATAACGCCGGACTGCAGGCCGTCCTCTGTCGTGACATTTTCCACGCTGTCCGTTTCCAAATCGATTACATAAATGCCGTTTCCGTCGCTGCCCGCATAAAGTTTCTGCTCCCCGTCCTGCGCAAGACAAAGGATCACTTCGTTCAGAATCCCGTCTTCCTCTGTATAGGAGCGCACGACTTTTCCGTCCCGGATAATCGAAACGCCGCCGTTGGTCGCCGCCGCGATATCTCCGTCGGCCAGTTCCAGCGCCATGCGTACCTGATCATGCGCAAGCCCTTCTTCGGCGGTATAGCTGGTCCATTTCTGCGTGCGGTTATCGTAACACATCAGGCCGTATTCTTTATAGGTGGAAATCCACAAACGGTCCTTTGTGTCTACCATCAGGCTGCGCACACGGATCTGATCCAGCGCGTCGGTCAGGTCGTTCTCCACCATTTCCCACGACTCATCCATAATCTTCAGCCCGTTGTCGGTGGCAATGTAAAGCCAGCTGTCATACAGCGCCGTGGCGTTTACCGTCTGTTCCGAAATATCCGCCTCATAACCGATATGCTGAAACTTATTTCTGGTCAGCTTCACCACGCCGCGCCGGGAGGAAGCAAACCACAGGTTGCCCTCATAGTCCTCGCATACCTGCGTCATAATCGTATTGCTGGAAAGACCGTTAATCTTGTAAAAAGTGTCTCCCTCTTCAAAATAGCCGATTCCGCTGTCGGTGCATACCCACAGCTTTCCCTCGCGGTCCTGATAGAGGTCGTTTACCGTTTCTTTGCTTTCCAGCGTCAGAAAATCAATTTTTATGTTCTCCTTTTTATAGGATTCTCCCGTAAGGCGCAGCCGCATCAGGTAGCTGCTTTCCGTGCCGATATACACGCTGCCGTCCGCAGCCTGATAAAGTCCGTACGCCAAATCGATTCCCAGAAAATCCCGGTCTAAAAACATCTGCATCTGACCGTTTGCAATCACAAATATATTGCTGTTCCCGGTACTTCCCCATACGGCGCCGCTGCGGTCGCACATCAGATTTTCCACCGTCTCGTTGTCAATGCGCTCGTCATGGAACACGGATAGCTGAAGATCCGCGTCCACGGCCAAAAGGCCGCTGGTCGTACCGATATAGATTATGCCGTCCGCTCCTTCAGTCATACTGCGGACCGAAAGACCGCCTGCCTCTACCGGGAGTTCTCCCGCTGTCTGCGTGATCGGATAAAACTGTTCGTCCTGAAACATATATACGCCGGAATCGTTGGTCCCGATCCAAAGGCGTTTCCTGGAATCCTCAAAAAGAACGCGGATTCCGGTTCTGGGAGCATTTTCGCGCAGGGTACTCATATTCTGGAATTCTCTGCCGTTAAATCTGCTTAAACCGCCGTAGCTGCCGACCCAGATATAGCCCTGTTCATCCTGCAGAATGGTGTTCGCCTCGCTTGTGACCATGCCGTTGCTCTCGTCATAAATCATTTCCACATAGTCTAAAAGGCCGATCTGCCTTACTTCATTTTCCGCCTCCTGTGCGCCGGCTGCAAAAGCGGCGCTTAAAACTCCGAGAAATAAAGCGCCCGTTAAAATTCCACGCAATCTGCTTAACATGAACGTCCTCCAAAGCTATCTCTATTTTTTATCCGGCTTATACGTTTTTTACCACCATCGTCTGAATGTCATAGGACAGGCCGATACTTGCGCCGGAATATATCTTATAAAACTGATTGATGACCCTCTCCGCCACCATCCTGCCGTTTTCCAGATTCGTGCCTACTAAAATCACGATGTACTGCAGGCTGCTGTATCTGCTTCCCACGTCTACCATACGCAGGGAATAAGCGACGGCAACCTCCAGCGTCGCCATTGCTTCCTCGCAGATATCATTATCCAAATACTCGCGGTCCTCATTTCCCAGCGTAAACAGAAGCGTCTGCACCATCTGCCCATCGCGCTTTACGCATCTGGACAAATAGCTGTAGAGATTCTGAAATTCTTCATACGGCACTTTAAACGCGCCTTTCCCAAGATCCAGATCCCCCTCCAGCATGGAGCGGATATGGTCAAGATCCGTATCCGGTTTCCTGCCGGACGCATACGGCTGTTCATCCCGGAAAAAACTGTAGGAATTTTTCCCGCTTCTTTTCACATAGTAGAGCGCCTTATCGGCATTGGCGTAAAGCATGGGGAATTCTTTTCCGTCGGCAGGGCTTAAAGCGATTCCCACGGAAATATGCGCCATATTTTCGCAGCCGATCGCATCCATGCTCTTTGCAAACGCATCCATAATCTTATGGATTCTCTCTTTGATCAAATCCCTGTGTACCAGTTCTGTCAGAAAAACGACAAATTCGTCTCCGCCCAGCCGGCAGACCAGATCCTGCTCCCCTGCGCTTTCGGCCAGGGCAGCCGCCAGTACTTTCAGCACCTTATCGCCCATCAGGTGTCCGTATGTATCATTGATGTTCTTGAAATTATCCAGATCCACAACGAGAAGAGCGCCTTTGTGTCCCTGCGCCAAACGCTTTTCTATCTCTGTTTCGCCATAGCTCCGGTTATTTACGCCGGTCAGATGATCGGCATTCCCTTTGCCGGTGCCGTATTCTGTCAGCACGCGGTTTAACTGCACGCCGTTCTCATCCGGAAGATTCTGCCGTTTCGCATATTCAGCGTCCTCCTCACGTCTCTTTTCTCTGGGAATATGAAACCCTTCCTTCAGCATTTCCACAAACAGCGCCGCAAGTTTAGGGTCAAACTGCGTTCCGGAGCAGCGCTCGAACTCCGCCATGACTCTCTCGTTCAAATTCGGCCACTACTCTGGGATCCGGCAGTTTCGCCCGGTAAATACGGTTGGACGTCATGGCGTCATAGGTGTCCGCAATCGCGATAATTCTCGCGCAGAGCGGAATATCTTCGCCGCTTAAGCCAAGCGGATATCCTTTTCCGTCATAGCGTTCGTGATGGTACAACGCTCCGTCCGCAACCCCTTTGATCGCCCGGACATTTTTTAAGATCTCGCCCCCGATCACAGGATGCTTTTTGATCAGCGCAAATTCTTCCTCGCTTAAACGGCTGGGTTTATTCAAAATGGAATCCGGTACGCCGATTTTCCCGATATCGTGCAAAAGCCCGATGTGATAAATATTCCGCGCCTCTTCCTCGCTCCATCCAAGTTTTTCCGCAATCGCTTTCGCGCATTTTGCCACGCGTAAGGAATGCCCCGACGTATAGGCGTCTTTGGCGTCAATGGTATTGGCGATCGCCATAATCGAGTTTAAGGACACCTTCTCCAGCAATTTGCTCTTTTCTTCCAGGCGTCCCTCCAGGTCTTTTCGTAAGCCGTACAATTCCATGACACGGCTTACGCGGTTCTTCATAATCAGCGGAACAAACGGCTTGACGATAAAATCCGCCGCACCCATCGTAAAACATTTGATCTCCGTTTCCGGAGCGGAATCGGTTGTGAGAATGATTACCGGTATCTTTTTCCACCGCTCATCCGCAGTGATCTGCGCCATCGTCTCTTCCCCCGAAAGCCCCGGCATATGTAAATCCAGCAGGATGAGCTGCGGTTCTGCCTCGGACAATATGCGAAGCGCTTTGTCCCCGGAATCGGTTGTGGCAACGCTGTAATCCTCCGCCAGAATATTTTCGGCCAGTTTTAAATATTCGGCATCGTCATCCGCGATCAGGATATCAATTCTTTTTTGCTGTTCCCGCACCACTATCCCACCCCTCTTACTTTTCTCGGACGTAATCCTCTGCGTTTGTTTCCTTCCCATATTTGGGACGCACTATAAAAATATGATACCATTTTTATGCATAAATTTCAACAAAAAAAACCTTGTAACTACAAGGTTTTTCCAGTGGAGCTGAGGGGAATCGAACCCCTGTCCGAAAGCCTATTCATTGCGGCATCTCCCATCACAGTCTCTCTTTTAACATTCCCTTTGCCGGACGCCGAAAGACAGGCTCCCGGTTTTAGTAGCTTCATACGTTCTTCCGCTTCCGCAAAGCTTAGGAAACGAAGTGCCCCGCAGGATTTGATGCCGGGTGCTTAAGCAGCGGGTTACTTAAGTCCGACAGCAGCCGCTAGGCTGCGTACGCTAACTGTTCGTCTGCGTTTATATTTAATTTCCGGTTTGCTGTGCGGTCCCGGCCCGCAGATGGCTTCCTCAACTTCAAAACCCCCGTCGAAACCAGTACAACCCCCGATATCGGATGTACGGCTGCAGACATCTATAAAGCGGTAATCCAATTTGCATTATAACCGCAGGCGGCCGCCGCGTCAAGTAGTTTGCCTGTAAAATCACCGCAAATTGCGCACTTTAAACTCTTTTTCCGCCTCCCGTCTCTGGTCGCGTTTTGCGATATCCTCCCGTTTATCATAGAGCTTCTTCCCGCGCGCCAGTCCGATCTCTGCTTTTACAAGGCTGCCTTTCCAGTAAACCCGCAGCGGGATCAGCGTCATGCCTTTTTCCTTCATCTTACCGGCCAGCTTATTGATCTCCTGGCGGTGCAGCAAAAGTTTGCGCGCCCGCAGCGGATCTTTGTTAAAAATATTGCCCTTTTCATAAGGGCTGATATGCATGCCGTAAACCACAACTTCTCCGTTTTCCAGACGGATAAACGATTCTTTGATGCTGCATTTCCCCATGCGCATGGATTTTACTTCCGTGCCGGCAAGGGCAATGCCCGCCTCAAACGTATCCTCGATAAAATAGTCATGGTACGCCTTTTTATTATTTGCTATCAGTCTGATTGATTGTGTTCCCATTGTCCGCTCCCATTGTTTTTGGCCATGTTTACGCCCGCTTTACTGTTCTTCGCAAAAGACGGCAAAATCAACGGTTCCCGCCTGCTTATCCGCGCCCAGTACGCGCACCTGAACCTGCTGGCCGATGCGATAAATTTTCCCCGTATGTTCCCCGCGCAGTTCATACGCGTTCTCATCAAAAGAATAGTTGTCGTCCCGCAGGCTGCCAACGTGTACGAACCCTTCTACGGTATTGGGCAGCTCCACATAAAATCCGTATGGATTCATGCCGGAAATTACGCCCTGATCGTTTTCATCAACGTGCGCCTGCATATATTCCGCCTTTTTTTGTTTTTGCGCCTCGCGCTCCGCTTCCGCTGCGCGGCGCTCCATCCGGCTGCACTGCTGCGCCACGTCTTCCAGCAGCTCTTCATAGTGCCCGATCCGCTTTTCGTTTAAGCGCCCGTGCAGATTTTCCTTAATAATACGGTGAATCTGAAGATCGGGATAGCGGCGGATCGGCGAAGTAAAATGGCAGTAATACGCCGACGCCAGCCCAAAATGCCCGCTGCAGGTCCGCGTGTACTTTGCCTGCTTCATAGATCGCAAAGCAAGCCGGCTGATCAGCCCTTCCTGCGCGGAGCCCTCGATGCGGGTCAAAAGCTTCTGCAATTCCTTGGGATGGATTTCATCTTTGCCCGCTCTTATCCCATATCCGAAACCGGCAATCAGTATCGCAAACTGGCGGATCTTATCCGGATCCGGATTTTCATGCGTCCGGTAAAGAAACGGCAAATCCTGCCAGAAATAATCCTGCGCCACCGTCTCGTTTGCGATCAGCATAAAGTCTTCGATCAGTTTTGTCGCGTCGTTGCGCTCGTAAGGCAAAATTTCCACCGGACGTCCGTTTTCGTCAAGCCGTATCTTGCTTTCGGGAAAGTCAAAATCAATGGATCCGCGCTGTTTGCGCTTCTTCCTTAAAATTTTGGCCAGTTCGTCCATTTGCCGCAGCATCGGGATCAGTTCCTTATATTCATTTATCGCAGTTTCGTCTTCGCCTGTCAATATTTTTTTGACGACGTCATACGACAAACGCCGGTTGACACAGATTACCGTCTCCGCAATCTGATGCCCCGTTACGTTTCCTTTTTCGTCAATGTCCATCAAGCAGCTCAGCGCCAGGCGGTCCTGTCCGGCATTTAAGGAGCACGCCCCGTTGGAAAGGAACGGCGGCAGCATGGGGATTACGCTGCCCGGAAAATAAACGCTGGTTCCTCTTTTTAACGCTTCCCGGTCAAGGGCGCTGTTTTCCTGCACATAGTTGGCCACATCGGCGATGTGTACGCCCAGATGCCAGATTTCCCCTTCTTTTGTAAGAGAAACCGCGTCGTCCAGATCTTTCGCATCCTCGCCGTCTATGGTTACCATGCAGATTTCGCGCAGATCCATGCGTCCCGCCCGATCCGCCTCAGACACCTCTTTTCCTACGCGCTCCGCCTGCGCAAGCACCCGGTCTGGAAACTCCTGCGCAAAACCATAAGCGCAGGCGACGGAAAGCATATCCACGCCGGGGTCGTCCCGATACCCGATGATCTTTTTGATCCTGCCCTCCGGATGCCTTGCGTCGTTTCCGTAATCGGTCAGTTCCGCCAGCACTTTCTGTCCGTCCCGCGCGTCCATGGAAAATTCCTTCGGAATAAAAATATCCTGGAAAAGTTTCCGGGCGTCCGGCACCACAAAGCCAAAATTCTTTGATTTTTCATAGGTTCCCACAATCTCAGTCAGCGCACGCGAAAGGATTGCAGTGACAATGCCTTCCCTGCGCTTCCCCTTTTTGCCCGGAAGCAGCTCGATCTGCACCGTATCGCCGTGCATGGCGCCTCCGGTCGCATTGGCGGGTATAAAAATATCTTCCTGCCATCCCTGCACTTCCACAAAGCCAAAGCCTTTTGCCGTCGCGTCAAAAATTCCGGTCAGGCTTCGTTTTTCCGGCTTTCTATATTTGCCGCGTCCGTTCCGCTCAATCTTTCCTTCTTCCTGCAGTTCCTCCAGAATCCGCTCCAGTTCGGCGCGTTCTTCTTTTTCCACCTGCATCATAATCGCGATTTCTTTTATTTTCATCGGAACAAACCGTTCGTCGCAGATCAGCTCATAGACTTTCTGTTTGCGCTCCATAAATCTTGTATCCATACTCTCTCTTAACTCTCTTTGTTTCAGACAAAGAAAGCAGGATCATCCGCTGCCGGAAAACCCTGCCCTTTCTTACTGCAACATTCGTTCACGTTTAAAAGTTCAGATTCAAAACAGCCGCCAGCACGATAAACGCGACCGCCAGAACTTTTGTAATCTTAACAAGGGCGCCTTCCATCGAACGTCCTTTGTTCTTTCCCCAGTACGTCTCGGAAATGCCGGCAATGCTTCCAAGCCCTGCCTGCTTTCCCTCCTGCATCAGCACAAGCGCGGTTAACGCAACGCAATCAATAATAAATATAATCGTAAGGATGATTTTTAAGACTCCCATCGTTTTCCCTCCTGTGTCGTAACGCCCCGTCCATCCGTCCGGCGGCGATCATCGGCGGTCTTTTCCCCGACCAACTCAATCAACTCAAAACAGTGTAACACAGGTTCGGGGAATTTTCAACCGGTTTTTTAAAAATGCTCCTCGATGCGCAAAAGCTGATTGTATTTTGCCACGCGCTCGCTGCGGCAGGGCGCTCCGGTCTTGATCTGTCCCGCGCCGCACGCCACCGCGATATCCGCGATGGAGGTATCCTCCGTTTCGCCCGAACGGTGCGAGATTACGGTTTTATAACCCGCCTTCTGTGCGATCTCAATTGCCTCGAACGCTTCTGTCAGCGTTCCGATCTGATTTACTTTTATGAGAATCGCATTCGCGGCGCCTAAGGAAATGCCTTTTTTCAGACGCTCCGGATTTGTCACAAACAGATCGTCCCCAACAAGCTGTATCCGCTCGCCCAGCCTCTTTGTCATCTTCTGCCAGCCGGCCCAGTCCTCCTCGTTGAGTCCGTCTTCAATGGAAAGAATCGGAAAACGGCCGATCAGATCCTCGTAATAATCAATCATTTCGTCCGCGGTTCTCTCTACCTCTTCCCCGCGCATCCTGCTTTCGCCCGGAAAACGGTAAACCTGCTTCTCTTCGTCGTAAAGTTCAGATGCCGCCGCGTCCATGGCAAAGCAGATATCCTCTTTTAATCGGTAACCCGCCGCTTCCACCGCTTCGGACAGCACCTCAAAAACCGACGCGGTATCCGGCAGATTTGGGGCGAATCCGCCCTCGTCTCCTACACCGGTCGCAAGGGAGCGTTCTTTTAAGATTTTTTTCAGGCAATGATAAATCTCCGCGCACATGCGCAGGCCGTCCGAAAACAGTTTTGCGCCCACCGGCATGATCATAAATTCCTGAAAATCAATCGTATTGTCCGCATGGCAGCCGCCGTTTAATACGTTCATCATCGGCGTCGGCAAAAGGCAGGAACGAATCCCGCCGAGATAACGGTAAAGCGGAAGGTTTACACTCATTGCCGCCGTCTTTGCCACCGCCATCGAAACGCCAAGAATCGCATTCGCGCCCAGATTGGATTTATTGGTCGTACCGTCCGCGCGCAGCAGAATTTTATCGATATGGCTTTGCTGAAGCACATTTTCTCCGATAATCGCGTCCGCTAAAATGGTATTGATATGATGAACCGCCTGCGTTACCCCTTTCCCGCCGTAGCGTTTTTCGTCCTGATCGCGCAGTTCGATCGCTTCAAATTTACCCGTGGACGCCCCCGAAGGCACGGCCGCCCTTCCGACAATGCCGTCCTCCGCCAGCACTTCCACTTCGACGGTAGGATTGCCTCTGGAATCCAGAATTTCTCTGCCCAGCACATCTATAATCTGTTTATACTCAATCATAAAGCACAATACCTCCTGTTTCTTCCTTTGAACGTATTGTGCCCTGATTTTGGTTTTATTATGTTTTCTGTGGAAACCGCGTCCCCGGTAACTGCTGGGAATCCGTTTTAATCCTGCAGCCCCAGTTCAAACAGTTTTCTCGCGTCCGCATTCATTGCGCCCTTATAGCGGCAGCCTGTGAGCAGGCTGTACAGGCGGGAGCCGTTCGGATATTCCGCAAATGCGTCCTCTGCGTTCCTTGTAAGTTCCTGCACGCGCTGCTTAAACTGCGCAAAATCATCCGTCTTTGCCAATTCCCGCGTTTTTTCGGGCGCAAGCCCAAGAATCCTGCATCCGAGTCCCGCGGCATAGCAAAATTCGTAAGCGGAAATCAGCGGGCTTTCTTCTTTTGCCGCCATCTTTATTTTTACCGCGTCCCGTACCAGTCCGATTACCATATTATTTACGCACCAGCAGCGATTTCCCGGTCATTTCCGCCGGCTGCTCCATTCCCATCAGTTCGATCAACGTCGGGATAATATCCGCCAGACGTCCGCCTTCCCGCAGGCCGTACGCCGGATCCGCGTTGACCAGAATAAACGGCACCGGATTCGTAGTGTGCGCGGTAAACGGTTCGCCCGTCTCATAATCGACCAACTGCTCCGCGTTTCCGTGATCCGCACAAATGAACATCTGCCCGTTTACCTGCTTCACTGCGGCGACAACCCGGCCAACGCACTCGGCGACTGCCTCGATGGCCT
>CANQJX010000001.1 GCA_947624335.1 uncultured Marvinbryantia sp. | reverse complement strand
AAAAGCACTTCCAGCTTAAGCATTGTTGGAAGTGCTTTGTCTACAGTCTGAAGCGCCCGGACAAACCATCCGGGCGTCTTTTTATTTTGTATTTTTAAAGCTCTCCGCCAACTGTTCCACCTCGGTCAGAAGGCAATCCAGTTTTCCATAAAACGCGTCGTTGTTGGAAGGATTGTCCAGTTCTCCCTCCAGCTTCTTAAACAAGTCCACAATCGCTTTGATGCGTTTTTTCCCGCTGTTATCTTTGTAAAGCAGATAACGGCTTCGCTCGTTTTCTTCGGGCGTCATTTTCTTCAGCACTACTTCCACGTTCGGCTTCTCGCCGATATAGCGGTAAGTAATCGACGGAGACGCGTGGTTTAAAAGATTCTGCAGATAGTAAATATCGTTTGTACTTTTATAATACCGCCATGCAAACGTTTTGCGCATCGTCTGCGCGCCGATGGAATTCAGCCCCATTTCTTTGCCCACGCTCTTAAATACGCGGTACGCCTGTTCCCTGGAAAGCGCGGCGGAAGAATTGGTATGCCCCTGAATCAGATAAGCGTCGGGATCCTTCCCTTCCGTAAACTTTGCAATGACGTCCTTCAATTCCTTTGGAATGGTAAAAGTCCGCTTGATACCCTTTGTCCCGATGGACGCCTCAATCTTATCCTTGCCGCGGATATCTTTAATTTTAAATCTCAGGATCTCCTGCAGCTGCAGGCCTGTCCCCACGCCGATTTCAAATAAAATATAGTATTTATCGTCTACCTTGCGGAGCGCTTCTTTAAACCGTTTCAGTGTTTCCTCGTCCTTGATCGGTGATACCCAGTTCATGCCGTTTCCTCCCTTATCTTCGATTGCTTTTCTATGGAATGTTTGCTTCTCTTACCTGGCGGTTGTCTGGTCTTCCTCAACGGGAACCTCGATGTATTCCTCCTCAGGCTCCGGCTCGGCTGCTTCCGGTTCCGTCAATGCCTGCGGCGGCTCCGGTTCGGCCGGCGGTATTTCCTCTGCCGGTTCTGTCTGCGATAAGTTCTGCCGGCGGTTCTTTTTCCTCTCCTGCTCCAGTTCTTCCGTCAAAGCGCGCGCCCGCAGCTCCGCCTCTACCTGTGCGGCAGACTTTCTTTCGATTTCGTTTTCCAGTTCTTTTTGCACCCGCATATCCTCTTCCCGCAGGCGCAGGATACGGGTATATTTACGGTGCCGGGTAACCGCCACCAGCAAAAGCGGAATAAAAATTACAAGCAGTATCGCGCCGATTATTGCCGCTACCATGGTATTTTCCTCGATAAAGGCATCCATCCGGCCATAAATGTCCGCCATAATGTTTCCGATTTTATAAACGATATTCTGTACCGCCGCCAAAAACGTCCCTTCTTTCTGATCCGAATTCTCCGTCTGCGCAGATACGGCGCTCTCCGCCTCGGACGGCGTCTGCGTCTGCGCTTCCGTCTCCCATTCTCCCGTATAAGTAAACGGCACGCTTCCCAGCACCTGTCCCTCATAAGAATAAGAGAGCATATGGGTGGTAAAATCCATTGTCTTTTTCAGTTCCGATACGTCCACCCCTGTCGGCAGTGTGATCTGTGTAGATCCCACCATGGAAAACGGCTTTTTTAAGATATCCGCTTTGCGGATGTTCTCCAGCTCGGCGGCGTCTTCCACCCCGACGATCTCCATATCCGGCGTGTTCTCGTTTGTAACCTGCGTGCTGCTGAAATTGGCAAAGCCGTAGTCGAGAAGCTTGCGGGTATCTTCATACGTCAGTTCCTGCCCCGGCACATGCAATACCACGCTGATCAGCGTCAGTCCGTCGCGCTGCGCCGCGGTTACCAGCGTGTTCCACGCGTCGTCGGTATATCCGTTCTTTCCGCCGATGATCCCGTCATAGTGCATATCTTCCTCGGAGACCATTTTATGATGGTTGACAAAGTAGCGTTCCTCATCCACCAGATTTGTCTTGGGATAATGGTATTCCACCGTGCCGATGATCTCGCGGAATTTATCGATTTTCAAAGCCGCCTGCATAATCAGCGCCATATCTCTTGCGCAGACATAATGGTTCTCGTCGTGCAGGCCGTGTACGTTCATAAAATGCGTGTTTGTGCAGCCAAGCTCCGCGGCCCTGTTGTTCATCATTTCCAGAAAATTGCTGATGTTTCCGGCAACATGCTCCGCGGCCGCGTTGGAAACCTCGTTTGCGGAGGCAAGCATAATCCCGTAAAGGCACTGTTCCAGCGTAAGTTGTTCGCCCTCTGTCATTCCAAGATGGGAGCTGCCAAATTCGATACTGTAAACCGCATACTCCGAAAAGGTCACCACATCGTCCAGATTGCCGTTTTCCAACGCCAGAAGCGTCGTCATAATCTTGGTAATGCTTGCCGGGTACAGCCGTTGTTCGACATCCTTTGCATATAAAATCGCCCCGGTGTTCGCATCCATCAAAATCGCGGCGTCCGCGCTTACTGGATCGCCCTGCGGCCAGCCGACGATTTGATTGGACTGAATTTCTTCCTCATAAAAGCCGTTGGCACTTTCCGTTTCCGTCTCGCCGCTTCCTTCTTCCGCCGCTGCCGGAACTGTAAATACACTGCCTGCCAGCGTCAGCGTCAAAAGCAGTGAACAAAAAAATTTCCCCTTTTTCATCTGGCTTCTCCCCAATTCGCATTTTCAAATTTTACGTCACACATTATAACAAATGCACTTTCATTTTACAAGAGCAATTTTCAGGATTTTACAGGGATGTTGTCTCCCTTTTTTCGTGATAGGCGATCCATTCGTCTAAGGTAAGCGGCGTATAGTCCGAATACATACAGAAACAGTTGAGCATGTGGCACGGGATAGGGCGCTTCTCCCCATCCGGATACTCCCGCATGCTGCCGCGGGTAATCGTCTGAAACTGATCGATCAGGCGCTGATCATAGGTATCATGCACATGGCCGTACAGCATGTAAACTTTAGGACGCCCTTCCGAATCCAGCTTATACTGTCCGTTGTAGCACAGGATCGGATAATGGCACAATACCACTTTGCGTTTGCAATCGCTTAATTCTTCGTACGGTTTGATCCATACAAAACGCTTTGTCTGATACGCCTTGTTTTTCAAAAAACGGTCGTGATTTCCCTGTATCAGATACAGGCGTCCGTTCAGCCGCTCCAAAAGCTCGTTTGTCTGCTGTGCGGATCCCCACGACAAATCTCCCAGAATAACGACGTCGTCGTTGGGGCGCACCCGGCTGTTCCATTTGCGCAGCATATATTCGTTCATCTGTTCCACGTCTGAAAAGCCGCGGCAATCCATTTTGGTGTTTAAGGCGCCGTGGAAAAAATGCGGATCTGCAATGTAGTATCTCATAATCTCCCCGCTTACATCTGTCTGGATTTTCTTACGCACGCTTTTACGGCTTCCATCACAGCGCTGCGGAATCCTTTTTCTTCCAACACGCGCACCGCCTCGATGGTAGTGCCGCCGGGGGAGCAGACCATATCTTTTAATTCGCCGGGATGTATGCCCGTTTCCAGCACCATCTGCGCGCTTCCCAAAATTGCCTGAGCTGCAAATTTATATGCCTGCGTCCTTGGCATTCCCTCGGAAACGGCGGCGTCCGCCATTGCTTCTATAAACAGGCATACATAGGCGGGCGAGCTGCCGCTGATCCCGGTTACCGTATCCATCAGGCGCTCCGCGACTATCTCCGTTTCGGAAAATCCTTTGAACAGGCCGCGCACCGTTTCCAGTTCCTCCTGCGTCACATGTTCATTTGGGCAGATTGCCGTCATCCCCTTTTTAACCATCGCCGGCGTATTCGGCATCGTTCGGATGATCTTCGTCCCTTTGCCCAGGGCTTCCTCCAGACAAGCAAGCGTCTTGCCCGGAGCCACTGTAACAATGATCTGCCGCAGCTGCAAAACATCCCGGATTTCGCCGATCACCTTATCATAAAACTGCGGCTTTACCGTCAGACACAGCACGTCCGCAAAGCCTGCCACCGTCCGGCGATACGCAGATATTCCATCGTCTGCGCGCTTTTTGCAGCGTTTCTTCTTTTAAAGCTGACGCCATGATCTGTCCGGGCGCGCAGATTTGGGCGTCCAGAATCCCCTGTATCATTGCTCCCGCCATATTTCCGCATCCAATAAAACCTATGTTCATTTTTTGATACCTCCGTTATCCCGCTGACGCGGATCGTTTAAAAAGACGTTCGCCGCACTTTTGCAGCATACTTTTTTGCAGCATACTTTCCTGCTGAACGTATGATACCATACCGCTTCGAAAATGAAAACCCTGAAATCTCCTTTAACGAAAGGGGCTGCGCCATACAGATAAACCCCCACTTCCGCCGGGCCGCCAAACAGTGCCCGCCAAAGAAAACAGTTGCATTCTAAACGAAAAAAAGGTACAATGTAGAAGTGTTTGATTGCCGTATCGGTTCCCTTAGTTAAATGGATATAACAAGCGCCTCCTAAGCGCTAGTTGTGAGTTCGATTCTCGCAGGGAACGCTAAGAGCCGGAATTCTTGAAAGAGAGTTCCGGTTTTTAATATGCTTTTTTTGTGGGGAAAATTTATATGGCAATCAGACGGGGGTTCTGATACAATGAATTAGGCTACTTTTGAAGATTACTTTTGGGAAAGGATGATACGGCAGGCGTAAAATACGCGTCGTTATCATTTCAAAAACATATGGGCAAAGTAAAGAACTGGATTTTAATTTTTATATTTCTCGCTGTCTGCCTGTCCGTCTCCGGTATTTTCGGGATCTTTACGGGCAGTTCTGATTTAGGCAATATCTTCTTAAAAGAAGACAGCGCGCTTTTTCGCGCCGACAGCGGGAAAACGACGGAACTAACGCTCCCTGCCTATGACGCGCCCCGCACGGACGGCGTATATACCGTAACCTATACCATGGAAAAAAATGAAACGGATATCGACGTCATTTTAAGATTCGGAACCGGAAACGCGCAGCTTTTGATTGACAACCGTATTGTATATTCGGGCGAAATCAGCGCGCCGGATAGTCTTGTCGGGGTTCCTTCTGTTAAGGCAACCGTAGAAAAAAGCGGCAAAGATCGAGAGCTTACCGTTAACGTCCGGTACAAAGATCTGCACAATTATATTTTCCCGCCCATTATTTCCGCAGAATCCGCCGCGCTGATAGATCAGCATATGGCGGCGGCGACAAATCTGTCGGCGCTTCCCGCGGGTATGTCCGGCGCCGTATTTATTCTTTTGATCGGTCTGTTTTTCATAAGCGCCGCTTTTTTTAAACCGGATTTCAGCCTGCTGTTTCTTGCGTTCGGAGTGGGATGTTATTGCTTTTCGCTGCTTTTTGGAACAGGCGCCGTCGGCGTCCAAATCCAATCCGGATTTTTAGCTGCCGCTCCCGGAGCGTTTCCGTATATCACATTTATATGTATCCTCATATATTTGATTCTCAACCGGAAAAAACGTTCTTTAAAATATTTTATGATCATCAGCTTTATCTTATCCGGCATCATTATGGCCGCTTACGTTTTGACGCTGATCATAGAAAACGTACCGCTGGCAATCGCCTCCATCGGAGCGCTGGCGGATTTGCTCTATTCCAGGGCTTTTTCGACGGCAATCAGCCTTGCCGCGCAGTATCTGATTCTGATCTGCACGGCGGCGACGCTGATCGATCAGATCCGATCCATATCAAAAATTATCTCCGAAAAATCCGTTCTGGAAACGCAGGCCGCCGCCGTCGCTTCCGGCTACGCCAATATTGTAAGCACCGCAAAGCGCACCGAATCAATGCGCCATGAATGGAAAAATGATCTTTTGACGCTGGGGATGTTTTACGAGCAAAAAAGACTGGATGACCTCGGCGCATACTTAAAAAAGAAAAACGCCCAGTTGTCCGAACTTGACCGGGTGCATTATACAGAAAATTTTGTTTTTGACGTGATTTTAAACTCCGCCTCCGCGCGGGCGCAAAACGAAGGCATCCGCTTTGAAAGCAATGTAAACATTCCAAAGAATCTGCCGGTCAAAGACGAGGATTTGTGTTCGCTGCTTATGAATATGTTTGACAACGCGTTCCATGCCTGTCAAAAAGTGGAAGCAGAAAAAAGGCATATTTATTTTCGCGCCGTCCTGACGGGCAATTTTCTCGCCATCAGTTGTTCCAACAGTACGTCTGACGCCCCGCCGGAAGCAGAAGAAAACGGCGGCGATTTATCGCACGGCTGGGGGCTTCAAATTATGCGCAGGATCTGTCAGGCTTATAATTCCGATCTTGTAACCGCCAACGCCGACGGTATTTTTACCGTAAAAACGGCGCTTCAGCTTAAGCGCTGACGCCAGCGCCTAAGCCTCTGTTCCTGATTGTCTGCTTATATATTCCCGAATCTGTGTGAGAAGTTTGCGGTAATCCTGCATCAGAGCCTGATGATGCGCTTCGGCAAACGCATAATCCGTTTCTTTTACCGCCGTCTCAACGGCAAGCGCCTGCTCAAAAAGTTCCTGCGCCCCAATGGTGCGGGAGCTGCTTTTTAGCGCGTGTACCTGAATCAGGTAGTTACCCCAGTCTTTGCTTTGGATATATCCGTCTATTTCTTCCGACGCGTCTCCTTTTACATACTCCTCCAGCATTTCCAGATAAAACTCCCAGCTATCCGCGCAGTAAGTAAGTCCGATGGAAAAATCCACGCCGGGAATCGTTTCTGGTTGGTTTTCCTTTGCCTTTGCCTGTTCGGCTTCGTTTACCGGCTGCTGAGCCGTCTCTTCGCGCCGCGGCGGCAAAGAGGGCTTTTCCTGTCCGGAAGGCCGGTTTGTTTCTTCCGGCGCCGCGCTGGCTTTCCGATAGCGGATCATTTCTTTTGGCAAATGCTTTGCCAGTTGTTCTTCCAGTTCCTTAACCTTAACCGGTTTTGACAAATAGTCGTGGAATCCCTGCCGTAAATACTCCTCGCGCGCGCCCACAATATCGTTTGCCGTCATCATAATCACCGCCGTATCCGGAAGAAGCAGATGTTCTTCTTTTAGCTTTTGGAAGGTAAGGATTCCGTCCATCTGCGGCATCATGTGATCCAGAAAGATAATGTCATAGCGCGCGTCCCGCACACGCTCTATGCACTCCGCCCCGCTTAACGCCGTATCTACCTGTACGCCGTTTCGCTTTAACAAATTGCGTATCACGCGCAGATTCACCATATTATCGTCCACAATCAGCACATGCGCCTCCGGCGCGTAGACATATTCCTGCTTTTCCTTCTGCTCCACCAGCTTCTGCAGGCTCTTGCGGTAATCGCCGATCTCCCGGTCGGACATCACTTTCTGCTTCAGTTCAAATGAGAAAACCGAACCTTCCCCGTAGGTACTCTCCACTTTCAGTTCGCTTCCCATCATATGCAAAAGATTCTGTACAATCGGAATACCCAATCCGGTTCCTTCTATGTTGCGGTTACGCTCTTCGTCCAGACGCTGGAACATTCCGAACAGCCGCTCCATGTCTTCCTGACGAATGCCGATGCCGGTGTCCCGTACCTCCACGCAGAGAAAAATATCTTCCTTTCCCTCGCGCCGGCCGTTTATCTTTAATGTAACGCTGCCTTTCTGCGTATACTTCACCGCGTTTGTCAAAAGGTTGGTAATGATCTGGCGCACCCGCACGTCGTCTCCGTAAAGCGCTTCCGGAAGCGTCGGATCGATTTCCAGATTCAGTTCCAGATTTTTTGCCCGCGCCCTGTCCGAGACAAGATTCATCAGATTCAGGATCAACATTCCGGTTTCATATTTTACCGGCTGCAGTTCCATTTTCCCGCTTTCAATTTTGGTAAAGTCCAGAATTCCGTTGATCAGCGACAGCAGTGTCGCCCCTGCGCTCTGAATCTGCACGGCGTATTCCTGAATATCGGAATCCTTGTTTTCGCGCAGGATCATTTCGTTCATGCCAAGCACCGCGTTGATCGGCGTGCGGATCTCGTGGCTCATCTGCGCCAGGAAAAGAGATTTTGCCTGATCCGCCGCCCGCGCGGCGTCCGCGGCTTCTTTTAGCTGTACGTCGGTTTCCTGCTGCCAGCGGACCATTCTGTGCATCAGCAGCATAACCGCGCTGATGCAGACCCCGAACAGCGTCAGGAAAAGTATCGCATATATTACTACGTCTCCGTAAATTTTCCAGAAATCGTTTACGACAATGACTTTAAAATTAGAAAGACTTTCTTCCATGGAAATACAGGCCTTTAATTTTTTGTCATAGTCCTGCAGAAGCTCGATCTGCGTGGATCCGTAAACCTTGTCGTATATCAGATTATGGATGTTGACATCGTTTTCGCCGTTAAACTGATATTCCGGATTGGGATGATTGATTACGCGCCCGTCCTTGTCCACCAGGAACGCATAACCGCTTCCCGAATAACCGTCCCCCAGAATTTCGATCAGCACGTCCAGGTAGAAATCAATTGCAAATACCCCCAGAAATTCCCCGCTGTCTGTCTCCACCTTTTTGGAAAACGTAACGCAGTATTTCCCGGTGCGCGCGTCGTAGTAAGGCTCCGTAATATGAAATCCGTCTTCCGTCTCCATCGCTCCGGTGTACCACGGGCGTTCTTCCTCCACATAATCCTCGTCCGGCACCCATCCGTTGTTCATTACCATCGGATGCCCGTGCGGGAAATCCGGATTCGCAATATAAGTAGCGGAAACGCCCTGATAGCGCCTGGTAATCCGGTCCAAAAATCCTACCATTTCTTCGTAGTCTTCCAAAAGCTGCGGCTCTGCCGCCACCGTGTAGGAAAACATGTCCAGCATGCTTTTCTGCTCCAGAATCCACGCGCTTACCTTATAGTTATAGCCGCGCGCTTCTTCTTCCATCTTCGCGCGGCTGTAGCGAAATGTCATGGCCGTGATAATAGAAATCGTCAGGAGCATCGTCAGCGTAAGCGCAACGATAATGCTCGTCTCAAACCAGCGCCGTTCCCGCTCCGTAACGGCCGCGCGTTTCTTTTTCTTTTCCGGCCGCGCATAGCTCGCCCGCTCGTCCGCCATTTTTTCAAACGGCGCGCGGAACGTTTCCGGCATGCTTAAAAGCAGTTCTTCCTTTTTCTCTAATTCCTGTTCGGCGCGCAGACGCTGCCGGCAGGCAAACAAATAAAACAGGATAAATACGCTCACCATCGCCAGCATGACGATCACGTTGCGCAAAAGCTGAAAATAGCTGTCGCGGTAAAGCGCGCGGTTGCTGACGCGCAGCATCAGATACCAGCCGTTTTCCGTGCGGTTGCAAAACACCGTATTGTTCCCCGCCCGCGACGTCATGGAAAAAGACTGATCCGCTCCGCCTCCGGTCACCACTTTTGTAAATACGTTTTGAAATTCCGGAAGCTTTGAGGAAATTTTTTCTCCTACCAGGGAAATATCCGGATAGCCGATAATCGTTCCATCTTTATCCGCGATCAGCGCATCCGCGTCCCCGTCTTCGCCCATCGCTTCCACAAACGCCTGGATCCCGGAAATGCCATAGTCCAGACAAATGATCGTCTCTCCGTCCGGCAGCACTTTTGCTACCGTAAAACACATCCCGTCCGTAAACGCGTCGTCGTATACCTGCGAGATATAGATATCGCCGCGCTTGCACGCCATCAGGCCCTTATACCAGCCCCGGTCCTGCATCACATAATCCGCCGGCGTTTCCATTCCGGAAATCAATGTTTCATTTTGGATCGTGCAAAACACATTCAGACAGGTTCCGCCCGACAGTTCCACTTCCATTTCTTTTTGTTCTTTCAGAAACTGGCGGATTTCTTCCTGCGTCGCGTCCTCGTCCAGCATTTCCTCCAGCGAAGCGCCGATGCGGACAAGCGCGTTCTCCGCGCGTTTGAGCATCTGCTGCAAATCCGTCACGGTATTTTCCATCCGCATGCCGCGGATTTCTCTGGATTTGCCCGCCGCCACATTATACATCACAAAAATATTTACGAGCATGACCGCCGCAAACACGGCGGAAATCGCCGCGATCAGGATATCGTTGGTCCGCAGGCTGATTTTGTCTGAGCGTGTTTTCCGTTTCATATTATGCGTTCACCACCATGGTCTGGATGTCGTAAGATAAGGTAACGCTGGTTCCGGAATAGATCTTATAAAACTGGTTGATGACCCGGTCCGCCACCATTCTGCCGTTTTCCATATTGGTATCCACCAGGATCACTATGTACTGCAGGCTGCTGTATCGGCAGCCCACGTCCACCATGCGCAGCGAATACGCGGCGGCGACCTCCAGCGTGGACATGGCGTCCTCATAGACGCTGTTGTCCAAATCGACGCCCTCGCTGCCCAGGGTAAATAAAAGCGTCTGCACCATCTGTCCTTTCCGTTTTACGCAGCGGGATAAATAGCTGTAAAGATTGGCAAACTCTTCATACGGAACTTTAAAGAGTCCTTTGCTCTCGTCGAGTTTCCCCTCCAAAATATGGCGGATGTGATCCAGATCCATATTGTCCGGTTTTTTCGCCCGTTTTCCCGCCTGTACGCCGCGGAAAAAGCTGCAGGCATTTTTTCCGTTTTCCTTCACATAATAGAGCGCTTTGTCCGCATTGCTGTATAGCGTGGAAAAGGTTTTTCCGTCCGTCGGGCACAGCGCGATCCCGGCGGAAACGTGCGTAACGTCCCCGCAGCCGATATCCCGCAGGCTCTTTGCAAAAATGTCCATTACTTTATGGCATCGCGCCTCTATCTTTTCTTTGTCCGTGTCGTCCGCAAAAAATACGACAAACTCATCGCCGCCCAGCCTGCACACAACATCCTTATCCTCCACCTCGGAGGACAGGGCGGACGCGAGCAGCTTCAGCACTTTATCGCCCATCAGGTGTCCGTATGTATCGTTTACATTTTTAAAATCGTCCAGATCCAGCAGCAGCAGCGCGCCTTTGCGTCCCTCGCTTAAAATCTCGTCGATTGCTTTTTCGCCGTAGCCGCGGTTATGAAGGCTGGTAAGAGAATCTAAGGCGTTTTTCCCGGAACCGTATTCCGACAGTACCCGGCTTAACAGCGTGCCGTTATCATCCGCGATATTCCACTGTTCCTTCGCGGTACGGTCCCCTTCCCTTCTCGCTTCAGGCGGAATATGGAAGCCTTCGTTAAGCATCTGTATAAAAATATACGCTAAATGCGGATCAAACTGCGTGCCCGCGCAACGCTCAAATTCGGAAACAACTCTTATATCGGGCAGTTTCGCACGGTAAATGCGGTTGGAGGTCATGGCGTCGTAGGCGTCCGCAATCGCAATGATCCGGGCGCATAGCGGGATATCCTCCCCGGCAAGCCCAAAGGGATAGCCTTTTCCGTCATATCGTTCATGGTGGTAAAGCACGCCGTCCGTTACGCCCGGTATCATGCGGATATTTTTTAAAATCTCGCTGCCGATCACCGGATGCTTTTTAATCTGCACAAATTCTTCGTCGCTCAGGCGGCTGGGCTTATTAAGAATAGAATCCGGCACGCCGATTTTTCCGATATCGTGCAGCAGTCCGATATGATAAATGTTGCGGACTTCTTCCTCGCTCCATCCGAGTCTTTTTGCAATTTCTTCCGAGCATTTGGCCACGCGCACAGAATGTCCGGAAGTATACGCGTCCTTCGCGTCAATTGTGTTTGCGATTGCCAGAATGGAATTTAAAGATACCTTCTCCAGTAATTTGCTCTTTTCCTCCAGCTTGCTCTCCAGATCGCGCCGTAGCCCGTACAGTTCGATCATGCGGCCGATGCGGCTTTTCACCGTCATCGGCACAAACGGCTTAACAATAAAGTCCGCCGCGCCCATCACAAAAAATTCCTTTTCGGTCTCCGGTGCGGAATCCGCTGTCAGAATAATCACCGGAATTTTGCTCCACGCCGGATTTTCGCGGATTTTTTCCATCGTCTCCACGCCGTCCATCCCCGGCATATGAAAATCGAGCAAAATAAGCTTTGGCTCGCATGTTTCCAGAAACTCCAGCGCTTTCTGCCCCGCGTCGACGGATACCACGCTATAATCTTCTCCAATTATTTTCTCCGCAAGCTTGCGGTTCATTGCGTTATCGTCCACTACAAGAACGTCGATCTGCTTTAACTGTTCCGGCATTTTTTGTCTCCCTTTCTTTCTGTTTGCCGCGTTTCTTTAGGAACATATTAAATTCAGCATGACATATATGGTATAAAAATACAATTCTTCTGCATGAATCGTCTCCTCTGGAACATAAACAGGAAAAGAACTGCGTCTCTTTTCGCGTCCGGTTTGCAAAAAAAGAGAAAATAGGCTATACTGTGTAAGCAGGCGATTTCCTGCGCGAAAGGATTTATACGCATGATGTATAATATTGCTGTTTGTGACGACGACGCCGTCTTTTTATCTTCCTTTAAAACCATGCTTGCCGCCGCTTTAAACGCGCGTCAGGTAACGTACCGTCTGCTGTCGTTTTCAGATCCCTGCGCTTTGATGCAGGCAATGGAAAACGGTCAGAAATTTCATCTTCTTTTTCTGGATATTTATTACGAAACGGAAAAGGGACTCCAATTTGCAAAAGCGCTCCGGGAAAAGAACGACCAGACAGATATTGTTTTTATGACGGCGCTTCCCGATTATGCGGTGGAAAGCTATGACGCTGCCCCGCTTCATTATCTGCTCAAACCAATCGACCCGAAAAAGCTGGAAGCGGCCGTCGCGCGCTTTCTGGATAAAAACACGCCGCAGAACCTGCATTTTATTACGGCAAAAGGGCATCTGCGAATCCCCATCGCGGACATTCTGTTTTTTGAAATTTACGGTCACGAGATTATCATTCATCTGACAAGCGGCGTAAAAGAGACCTGCGCCGGAACTTTAAAAGAACTGGAACGTCATCTTCCGGATCTTACGTTTGTGCGCCCGCACAGAAGTTACCTTGTCAACCTCAGCTATATTTCAAAAATCACGCGCTATCAGATACAGCTTTCCTCCGGGAATGATATTCCCATCAGTAAAACGCTCTATCACGATACCTTAAATCTTTTTATTGAATATCTAAATCAAAGCAGTATTTCTTTTTAAAAATTTGCAGCCCGCTGCATTTTTTATAGTAAATCCATATACTTTTTTGCTTTTTCCCGCTATAATAATAGTATCTATGGCAGATTTTTCCCAAGTCTGCCTTACAAAAGGAGGTATGGTAACATGAAAAAGTATGTTGCGGAATTTATCGGTACGGCGGTTTTAGTCATTCTTGGCTGCGGTACGGCTATGCTGGTCGGCTGCGATGCCGCGGCGGGCAGCGGTTACTTGCTGACAGCGCTTGCTTTTGGTCTGGTGATCGTAGGAATGGCATACTGTATCGGAAATATTTCCGGCTGTCACATTAATCCGGCGGTATCCTTAGGGGTGCTGATCAGCGGCGGTATGGACAAAAAAGATTTTGTCGGTTATGTCGTAGCCCAGTGTCTTGGCGCGCTGGCGGGCGCTCTTATCCTGGCCGCTATTTTTACTTCCGGCCAGGTAACGGATATGACCGGCGGCTTCGGTTCAAACGGCCTTGCCGGAGTAAACGGCAGCGCTTTATCCGGCCTGCTTGTCGAAGCGGTGCTTACTTTCATTTTTGTGCTGACGATTCTCGGCGTAACGGATAAAGAGGCAAACCACGGCTCTTTTGCCGGCGTTGTAATCGGCTTCACTTTAACGCTGGTACATATCCTCGGCATCGGTCTGACCGGCACCAGCGTAAATCCAGCGCGAAGCCTTGGCCCGGCGATTGTTGCGGCATGCACAGGCAACACCGCTCCGATCGCATGTATCTGGGTGTTTATCGCAGGCCCGTTTGTGGGCGCGGCTCTGGCAGCGGTTGTTTACAAGGCGCTGCGCAAAGAGGCGTAATATTTTTTCTTTATTATTAAAATAGAAGTTATAGAAAAACCGCTGTATCTGTGATCGGATCCGTTTCGGACCGACCGCCGACGCAGCGGCTTTTTTGTACTGCAGATTATCATATCGCCGTCCATTGCATAAACTGCTATCAGGTAAAATTGATGTTTCCCTGCAGCCACACGTCTCCCTTGAAACGGCGTCCCTCGTCCGGATCTCCCAGCAAATCCGCTTCATTGATGCAGACGTCCAGGCGGATATTGTTGCACAGCAGGTTCATCTGATAAAGGTATTCTTTTGTGCGGCTATTCTGCACTTTCTTTACAGACTGGATTTCTCCCATAATCTGATAGTGGTCGCACTCCATTCCAAACGGCATAAACAGCGTATCTACTATGCTGTACACGTCTTCTGTCAGAATCCGCCTGGAAACCCTGTTATAAGTGTCGATGTCTTCCAGAGTCAGGCTTTCGATCGCGCTTTCATCCCCGTTTTTCGCCGCTGCGATCAGGCGGCTGCGCGTGCTTGCGGCCTCCATATCCAGCAGCGTCTGATTGGGCGCTTTTCTGACCGGGAGCAAAATTTTTCCCTCGGAAGAAAGCGCGGTAAACGATACGCTCGTGTTGCCGGCCGCCAGGGTATTGATCGCCTCGCGCTGATACTGCGCGGCGTTGAGAACGTAAAAAATCAGCGACGTTCCGATGCGCACGTCCTCGCATACTCCCGCAAAAGAATCTTTTCCGGCATGTTTTTCCACTACAATGTCGGCATAGCTGCTGACTGTGTCTGTTTGATAATACGGAAAATAGTAGTCCTGGTGAAAACCGTTTTGATCCATTTCACCGCAGACGATCAGTCCGCATCTGGGCGCATATTCCTTCCGGTATTCCACAAAGGCGTTCCCGTTTTGCGTGCGCACCGCATTGCGGACGTCGCAGGATGCGCAGACTTCTCTTAAAAGCGCGTCTATGCTCCCCCTGTCCGTCAAATTACTAAATCCGATTGAACGCAAAAATTTATGCATATGTTTCCCTCAATGTTTCGGTTCTATTTTTTTCATGCCGCCCATATACATCTGAAGCGCTTCCGGAATGTTTACGCTTCCGTCGGCATTGAGATTATTCTCCAAAAATGCGATCAGCATACGCGGCGGCGCCACTACCGTGTTGTTTAACGTATGCGCAAGATACTTTTTGCCGTCTTCCCCGTTTACGCGGATTTTGAGGCGCCTTGCCTGCGCGTCTCCCAGATTGGAGCAGCTTCCCACCTCAAAATATTTTTTCTGGCGCGGAGACCATGCCTCCACGTCGCAGGATTTTACCTTCAGATCCGCCAGATCTCCCGAACAGCATTCCAGCGTGCGGACCGGAATATCCATGGAACGGAACAAGTCTACCGTATTCTGCCACAGCTTATCATACCAGATCATGCTTTCCTGCGGTTTGCAGACAACAATCATTTCCTGCTTTTCAAACTGATGGATGCGGTAAACGCCGCGTTCTTCTATCCCGTGCGCGCCCTTTTCTTTACGGAAGCACGGAGAATAGCTGGTCAGGGTTTTGGGAAGCTCTTTTTCCGGGATCACCGTATCAATAAATTTACCGATCATGGAATGTTCGCTGGTGCCGATCAGATACAGGTCTTCGCCCTCGATCTTATACATCATGGATTCCATTTCGGCAAAACTCATAACGCCCGTTACCACTTTGCTGCGGATCATAAACGGCGGCACGCAGTAAGTAAAGCCGCGGTTAATCATAAAATCCCGCGCGTAGGAAATTACCGCCGAATGCAGTCTGGCGATGTCGCCCATCAGATAATAGAAGCCGTTGCCCGCCACCTCGCGCGCGGCGTCAAAGTCAATCCCGTCGAAGCGCTCCATGATTTCGGTATGGTAGGGAATCTCAAAATCGGGGACCACCGGATCGCCAAACTTTTGAATCTCCACATTCTCACTGTCGTCTTTTCCGATGGGAACAGACGGATCGATGATGTTGGGAATCACCATCATAATCCGGCGGATCTTTTCTTCTACTTCTTTTTCCTCTTCAGAAAGAGCGGCCACCTGATCCGCCTGCGCCGTTACCTGTTTTTTTATTTCTTCCGCTTCTTCTTTTTTGCCCTGCCCCATCAAAGCGCCGATCTGCTTGGAATATTTATTGCGGTTTGCGCGCAGCGCTTCCACTTCGCTTTTAATCTCGCGGTTTCTCTGATCCAGAGCGATCACTTCGTCAACCAGTTCCAGCTTCTGGTCCTGAAATTTATTGCGGATATTCTGTTTTACAATTTCCGGATTTTCTCTTAAAAATTTAATGTCTAACATAGTTTTGCTCCTAATCTACATACATATTTACTGCCTGACGCAGCGCTTCTTTTTCTTCTTCTCCCAATATAATATAGGATTCCCCTTTTACAATCTCTTTAATATAGGTATAGCATCCTTCTCTGCTGTGAATCGCGTTCAGCACGAACCCGCTGTTTTCCTGATCCAGCATCGCCAGGGCGAAACTCAGCTTGCCTCCCATTTCTTTAAACGCATCGTATTTTACAATCGCAGTTTTATTCAGTGTGTGAAGCTGAATTTCTTTTAGCTGCCGGATCTCCTCCATGTGGTTTTTGCTGGATTCCATCAGCATATCAATATCGTTCATGCTGCGCAGGATAGTTTTTTCCAGGGATATCCCGTCTTTTCCCTTCATAAAGCTTTTGTACTTTTTCATAAAGCGGTTCAATTTAAAGATCGCTTTGATTTGAAGCACAAACAATATGATAATTGCTATCATCATTAAGATGAGAATGATCCCCGGATCAATGATCAGGTCGTTTAAAATTGAATTTTCCATTCTTTATACTCCTATCTTAAGGTTTCCATCATTTCCACAATTCGCTCCAGTTCTTCATTCGAATAATATTCAATGGTGATCTTCCCCTTATTATTCGCTTTGTGGTCGATTGTCACCTTGGTGCCGAGAATCGCTTTGATCTTTTCTTCCAAATCTTTATATACCAGCGCATAAACGTTTTCCGCCTTTGTTTTTGCCGGTTTGGGATTCCGAAGGCGCTTCACCAGTTTTTCCGTTTCGCGCACGCTGATTTTTTCGTCGAAGATGCGCCCCGCCAGTTCATACTGCTCGTCCTTGTTTTCCAGTGCAAGCAGCGCGCGCGCATGGCCCGTTGAAATCATATCGTCAATTACCATCTGCTGTACCCGCTCGTCCAGCTTTAAAAGACGGATCGCATTTGTAACTGCGGTGCGGCTTTTCGATACCCGTTCCGCCACCTCGTCCTGTTTTAAATGATATTCTTCTAAAAGATGCTTGTACGCCTGCGCTTCCTCAATCGGATTCAGATCTTCGCGCTGTATGTTTTCAATCAGAGAGATCTCCATTACTTCCTGCGGCGTATATTCCTTGACAATGACGGGCACCTTGCGGACGCCTGCCTTTTTTGCGGCGCGCCAGCGCCGTTCGCCGGCTATGATTTCATAGCGGCTGCCCTTTTTCTGCACAACCAGCGGCTGGATCACGCCAAACTGTTTGATGGAATCGGAAAGCTCCAAAAGCGCATCCTCATCAAAATTTTTTCTTGGCTGCGCTCTGTTTGGCTCAATTTCCGAAGTTTTCACAATCAGGACGCCGTCCTGCGCCGTCGCCTTTTCCGGATCCGCGGAGGTCGCCTGCGCGGCTTCCGTTTTTCGGGGAGCCGGGGCGATCAGAGAATCCAGACCTCTCCCTAAGCCAGATTTTTTTACCATTCTTCCTCTCCTCTATGCATTACTTCATCCGCTAACATCCGATAGCTTTCCGCGCCCGCCGATTTTGTATCGTACAGATTGATCGGCATGCCATGGCTGGGCGCTTCCGCTAAACGCACATTGCGCGGTATGATCGTCTTATAAATAGTCTGATGCAGATTGTTTTTTACATTTTCGACTACCTGCAGTGATAAGTTTGTGCGCGCGTCATACATGGTAAACACTACGCCCTCTATTTCCAGACGCGGATTCAGGCGTTCCTGTACAAGTTCAATCGTATGAATCAACTGCGATAATCCTTCCAGCGCGTAATATTCGCATTGAATCGGCACCAGAACGGTATCCGCCGCGCACATCGAATTAATCGTCAGCATATTTAAGGACGGCGGGCAGTCAATGATAACAAAATCATACCCATCTTTTATCGTTTCTAACGATTTTTGCAAAATAAATTCTTTTTCTTCCGCCCCAATTAATTCGATTTCCGCTCCCGCCAGATTAATGTTGGAAGCAATCAGCTCCAGTCCGTCTACAATGCTGCTTTGCAGGCAGCTCTTTATATCTGTTTCTCCTAAAAGCAATTCATATACGGTGTTGTCCGCCTCGTTTTTGTCTACGCCGAGTCCGCTCGTCATGTTTCCTTGCGGATCCATGTCAATCGCCAGTACCTTTTTCCCCATCTCGGCAAGACAGGCAGACAGGTTAATTGCCGTTGTGGTTTTCCCCACGCCGCCTTTTTGATTGGCGACAACAATCACTCGTCCCATATCAAAATCCCCTTTAAATGTACTAGTAAGAAGTATAACACACTTTACATCAGAAATCTACATTTACATGAAAATGTTTCACATGAAACATTCGTTTCGGAAACGCCGCGAAAATTAGCATAATTTTGTTCTTGTAACCGGCCTTCATTTCGATTATACTAATGGAAGGAAACAATGCTTTTTGCTCCTATTATATTTATACTGGGGAAAGGGGAATGTTTCACATGAAACATCGTTTAAAAACATTTGTCAAATTAGCGGTCGGCGCATCCGTTGCCATGTGCCTGGTCAATAAATTTATTGAATCAACCGCAGTATATCGGCACTTATTAAAAAAGAAGGAAGGAACTTTCTATAAGTGGAGACACGGGGCTATTTATTATACAAAATCCGGCAGCGGATCTCCTCTGCTTGTCATCCACGATTTGCATCCCGCAGCTTCCAGGCAGGAGTGGGCGGAAGTAATTTCTTCCCTTTCAAAAGATCATACGGTTTACGCCATTGACCTGTTGGGCTGCGGACGTTCCGAAAAGCCTAATATTGTTTACAGCAACTATCTTTATATGCAGTTGATATCCGACTTTGCAGAAAAAATCATCCGAGGAAAGACTGATGTGCTTGCCTCCGGAAAATCCTGCGCCTTTGCAATTACCGCAGCGAAAATGCACCCGGATCTGTTTGGAAGGCTGCGGCTGGTTAACCCGGAAAGTCTGGGGGCTGCGGCTGTGCAGCCGAACCGCCGTTCTAAAATGGCAAAAGCAATTTTGAGTTTGCCGATTCTGGGCGTTTCCTTATATTATATACTCACAAGTTTTGAACAGCTTCAATATGAATTCACCGAAAGTTATTTTTATAATCCGTTTCATATTCAGCCGAAGCTGGTTCAAACCTACTATGAATCCGCTCATCTTTCCGGCGGGAGAGGGCGGTATCTGTACGCCAGCATAAAAGGGCATTATGTAAACCTCGATGTCCGTTATGCCTTGTCCTCCCTTAGCCAGCCGATAGATCTGATTTTTGGAGAGGAAATAAAGGATTGCCGGAAGATCGCGCAGTCTTATCAGAATGTAAACGCATCGGTTTGCTGTCACTTTGTTGAAAAAACAAAAGCGCTTCCGCAGTTAGAAGCGCCGGAAAAATTCTGCCGGTTTTTATAGGATCACGCGAAGCGAAGAGCAAAGAGCCTCCGGGGATTTTGCGGGTCTGTGCAGCAGCATGGTTTAAAAATTACGATAACGGTTCCCGGGAAGGCGTTCCTGCTTTCCTGGGATATTTTTTGGGCGTAGCGCGCGTCTTGCGAATTACAACCAGAGACCGTTCCCCGACATCTTTTAACGAAAATTTGCAGATATTCTCTGTTTTTCCGCCAAGAGCCGCAATCGCGTTTTGGGCGGCCTGTAATTCTTCCTCAATTTTTCCCGATTTGTAGGATATAAACGCTCCGTGTAGTTTTGTATACGGTATACAATATTCACAAAGGGTAGAAAGATTCGCCACGGCGCGGGATACCGCCAGATCAAAGCGTTCTCTGTAATCGTTGCTTTTTGCAAATTCTTCAGCCCTTCCGTGGATTGCGGTTATTTGAGACAACTGCAATTCGCTTATGACATGGTCTAAAAATTTTACGCGTTTTCCCAGAGAATCCAGAAGCACTACCTCCATTTGCGGAAACGCAATTTTTATCGGGATTCCGGGGAAACCGGCGCCTGTGCCAATATCAATCAGACGTCTTACCTTTTTCAGATCCGCCGCCTTAGCCAGCGCAAGGCTGTCCAGAAAATGTTTTTTCAAAACTTCCCCGTAATCTGTAACGGCAGTGAGGTTCATAAAAGCATTCCACTGCGTCAGGCACTCATAATAACGCTGAAACTGCGCCAGTTGTTCGGCAGAAAGCGTTACATTCATTTCCCTGCAGTCCTCGCAAAAAGCGTTTATATCATACGTTCTGTCCATTCTTTTTTACTTCCTGTTCGATTTTAAATAAATCAAGAGCACCGAAATATCCGCCGGCGAAACGCCGGAAATGCGCGAGGCCTGCCCGACAGAAGCGGGGCGGTATTGGTTCAGTTTTTGCCGCGCCTCCAGACGCAGCCCGTGAATCTGCATGTAATCCAGCGTATCCGGCAGTTTTTTATTTTCCAGCTTCCGGAATTGTTCCACCTGCTTTCGCTGACGCTGAATGTATCCTTCGTATTTAATATTGATATTCACCTGGCCGGCAACTCCCCGCATAAGCGCGGGGCGGTCTTTATCCAGGGGCGCAAGCGTCTCATAATCCAGCTCCGGCCTGCGGATCAGTTCCGCCAAAGCAGTTCCCGATTTTAAAGGCGCGCTGTTGTATCTTTCCAAAAAGGCCTGCACGTCTTTTTCCGGCCTGATTCTTACATTTTCTACGCGCGCGATTTCCTGCGCAATCTGCCGTTTTTTCTCCAGCAGCTCCTCATATCGTTCGTCCGGGATCAATCCGATCTCATGGCCCAGCGGAGTAAGCCGCAGATCCGCGTTGTCCTGCCGAAGCAGCAGACGGTACTCCGAGCGCGACGTCATCATGCGGTAAGGTTCTTTGTTTTCCTTTGTCACCAGGTCGTCGATCAGAACTCCCAGATAAGACTGTGAGCGGTCAAAAATGATCGGTTCCTTTCCCTGTACCTTTCTTGCCGCGTTAATTCCGGCCGCCAGCCCCTGCGCCGCGGCTTCCTCGTATCCGGAGCTTCCGTTAAACTGCCCGGCGCTGAACAAACCGGATATTTTCTTAAACTCCAGCGTAGGAGAGAGCTGTCTGGCGTCTATGCAGTCATATTCAATCGCGTAAGCGTTTCGCACAATCTGCGCCTGCTCCAGCCCAGGTACGGTGCGGTACATCGCCACCTGAACGTCCTCCGGAAGCGAACTGGACATCCCTCCGATGTACATTTCATTGGTATAGCGTCCCTCCGGTTCAATAAAGACCTGATGACGGTCTTTATCCGCAAATTTTACTACCTTGTCTTCGATAGAAGGGCAGTAGCGCGGCCCGGTTCCTTCGATCATTCCCGAATAGAGCGGAGAGCGGTCCAGATTTTTGCGGATAATTTCGTGCGTGCTTTCGTTTGTATAAGTCAGCCAGCAGGAAACCTGATCGATCTGCACATCCTCCGGATCTGTGGTAAAAGAAAAGGGAACGATTGTCTCGTCGCCAAACTGTTCTTCCATTCTGGAAAAATCGATGGAGCGTTTATCAATGCGCGCCGGCGTTCCCGTTTTAAAGCGGTACATCGTAATCCCGTTTTCTTTTAAAGAGTCCGTCAGATAATTTGCCGCCTGCAGCCCGTTCGGACCGGTCGCGTTGCTGACGTCCCCATAGATACAGCGCGCTTTCAGATAGGTGCCGGTGCAGAGAATACATGCCCTGCATCGGTAGAGCGCTCCCGAATACGTTTCCACTCCTTTTAAAACGCCGTCTTCTACAAGGATTTTCGCTACCTCCGCCTGTTTGATCGTCAGATTCTTGGTATTTTCCAGCGTTTTTCTCATCGCGCCGCTGTAGTCCCGCTTGTCCGCCTGCGCGCGCAGAGAATGTACCGCCGGCCCTTTGGATTTATTGAGCATTTTCGACTGGATAAACGTGCGGTCAATGTTTTTTCCCATTTCGCCGCCCAGAGCGTCAATTTCTTTTACCAAATGTCCCTTTGCGCTTCCGCCGATATTGGGATTACAGGGCATCAGCGCGATGCTGTCTATGCTGACCGTAAACATCACCGTCTTTAAGCCAAGTCTTGCGCAGGCAAGCGCGGCTTCGCATCCGGCGTGTCCTGCGCCTACCACTACAATATCCGTACTGCATTCTAATTTCATAAGTCTACCTCTTTTTTAAATAACCCCTATTTTCCAATGCAAAACCTGCGGAATATTTCGTTGATCAGATCTTCTCCCGCGGATTCTCCGGTGATCTTTCCCAGTTCTTCGTAAGCGTCCGTCAGATCGATGGAAAAAAAGTCTTCCGGCATTTGGCAGCGGATGCTTTCCCGTACTTTGCGTATGCTTTCCAGGGCGGCCTCCAGCGCGGATTTCTGCCGCATATTTGTAATATAGACTTCGTCGTTAAACGAAAGATTTCCCGCATAGAACATGTCTTTTATCGTCTGTTCCAGAAGATCCAGCCCGGTTTCTTCTTTTGCCGAAACAGGAACGATCGGTTTTTTTAATTTAGCCAGAACGGCCTCCTTGGTCGTTACGGTTTCCAGATCCGTTTTATTTAAGAGGATGATTACTTTTTTGCCGCGGATCATGCGGATGATCTGTTCGTCGTTTTCATCCAGCGCGGCGGCGGAATCAACCACATACAAAATCAAATCCGCATCCTTTGCGTAAGCGCGCGCTTTATCCACGCCGATTTTTTCTATCGTGTCTTCGGTATCGCGGATTCCGGCCGTATCGATGATCTGCAGGCTGATCCCGTGAATCTGGATCTGTTCTTCCAGGGTATCTCTTGTTGTCCCCGCAATGTCCGTGACGATCGCCCGCTCTTCTCCCAAAAGAAGATTTAAAAGAGAAGATTTCCCGGCGTTTGGCTTTCCTACGATAACGGTTTTGATTCCTTCTTTCATCAGCCTGCCGTTTTGTGAAGAAGCAATCAGTTTTTCCAGATCGCGCTCCATTTGTTTTGCCGTCCGATCCAGTCGTTTCGGGTATTCGCTTAAGCTGATATGCTCCGGATCGTCCAGGGCGGATTCGATAAACGCAAGCTCATAGAGAATTTTTTCCCTCAGTTCGCGGATCACTCTTAAAACAGAGCCTTTTAACTGGCTGACAGAACTTTTCAGGGCATATTCATTTTTAGACTGGATCACGTCGATCACTGCCTCCGCCTGTGAAAGATCCATCCGCCCGTTTAAAAAAGCGCGTTTTGTAAATTCGCCCGGTTCGGCAGGCCTTGCCCCGCATTTCACCGCCAGTTCCAAAATCCGTTTCATGGCGTACACGCCGCCGTGGCAATTAATCTCAACGGTGTTTTCCGCCGTAAAACTTCGGGGAGCGCGCAGAAGCATTACCAGTACTTCGTCGATCACATCCTCATCGTCTGCAATAAAGCCATAATGAATCGTATGCGAGGGCATGTCCGACAGCTTTTTATCCGATTTTGACACATACATTTTGTCTGCGATTTGAAAAGCGTCCTCGCCGCTTAGCCGCACAATCCCGATTCCGGAAGCGGTCATCCCGGTGGAGATTGCGGCAATCGTATCTGTTTTCATAATTCCTTTCCTCATAGAAACCGGCATACAAAAAAAGTAACTGTCTTTGTATCTCCGGTCAACAGTTACTTTTTTGCACCGTTATTTATCTGCCATTTTTCTTTAATGTCACAACTACCTTGCGATAAGGTTCTTCCCCTTCGCTGTGGGTCGTCACATAGGGATCGTTTTGCAGAGCGGAGTGGATGATCCGTCTTTCATACGGGTTCATCGGCTCCAAAAATACCGGCCTTCTCGTTCTCTTTACCTTAAACGCAATATTCTTTGCCAGATTTTCCAAGGTCTTTTTCCTGCGGCTGCGATAATTTTCGGTATCTACTTTTACGCGGGTGTAGCCGGATTTGTCCTTATTTACAACAAGGCTTGTCAGATACTGAAGAGAATCCAGCGTCTGTCCGCGCTTTCCGATCAGCACGCCCATATCGTCGCCGGAAAGTTCCACATTCAAAACCTCGTCCGTGTAATCCGTTTCTACGCCGACTTCCATCTCAATGGACGCAAATACGTCTTTTAAGAATTTTTCCGCTTTCGCCTTTGCTTCTTCCTGTTCCTCCGGGGTAAGCACCGCTACCTTGCGCTCTTTTCTTTCTTCCGGTTCCGCTTCTTCAAATGCGTCTTCCTGTGGAAGCATTTCTTCTTTTTCTTCCGTTTTTATTTCTTTTTTGTCTTTCTTAAATTCTTTTTTCGGCTCTTTTTTCGGTTCTTTTTTCTCCGCTTTTCTGGAAGAATAGTCTGTCTTTGGCTCGTCCGTCAGAATATCTTCAATCGCTACTTTTTTTCGCGCCTTAATAACGGCCTTTTTGCCTCCGATTCCAAAGAATCCGCTGCTTCCTTCTTCAATTACTTCATACTCAATATTATCGCGGAACGTCTCCAACTGAAGGGACGCTTCCAAAATAGCGTCTTGTACGGTTTTAGCGGTTACGGTAATATAATCCATAATAAAACCTCCCTTTACTTTTTCTTATTATTTTTCTCGTTGTATTGCTGCACCATTCTTGCTTTTGCAGCGATACTTCCGGGTTTCGCGGTATTGTTATAATATTCTGTGGACTTTTTCATATCGTTCAGTCTCTTTTCCCGTTTCGCATCTTCTTCCTCGTCATCCGCCGGATTCTGCAGGTTCCGCAAATTTGCTTTCGCCTGTCCGCTGATCCTGTCGGGCGGAAGACCCTGTTTTTTTCTTTTTTCATTATACTTCTCGATATTTTCTTTCACCATTTCATTGATGTCAATTTTTTCTATTTTCCGATTGACAATAATCTGAATGATGCTTCTTACTACCGAGCTGGCGATCCAGTAAATACCGAGACCTGCCGAGAGCGTAAAGCTGATAAATACGGAGATCAGCGGCATAACGGTATTCATTGTCTTTAAGCTGCTTGTCATGGAACTTTCTTCCGCGCCCGCCTGGTCCTGCTGCGGCATCAATTTTGTACTTAAATACTGCGTAAGACCTGCCAGTATCGGAATCGCAATCGCGACAATCAGCGGCAGAATGCCGTTTGCCATGCCTTTTTGAATAATGGATAACGGAGCGTCCGCGATATTAATACCGAGAAAGCTGTTGATATGTTCTGTTTCCGTTGCCGTTTTGTTAATAATATCAGCCAGATTGGGAAACTGCTTCGCCAGTTCCGACCAGTTATCCGGTCTGAAATTGTATAAGACGTCTACAATCGTATTGGAAGTAAAACCCAGTTTATCAAAGTTTACTCTTGCCTGTGTGGCGAACTGCTGTAAAAATTCCTGCGCTCCGTTTGTCGTTAAAAGCTTGTTTACCAGATTGGTATAAACGGAGTATACGCCGCTGATATAAGCGGGAATTTTCCAGATAACCTGATACATCGCAAAAAGAATCGGCATCTGGATCAGCATGGTAAGGCAGCTTCCCATCATGGAAACGCCGTATTTTGCGTACAATGCCTGCTGTTCTTCCTGCATCTTCATCATAGACGCGTTATCTCTTTTGTTTTTATACTTTTTTTGCAGCGCCTGCAGTTCCGGATTCATAACAGCCTGTATCTTCATTGATTTTTGCTGTTTAATCGTCATCGGAAGCAGAAGAAGGTTAATAATAACGGTGAATAAAATAATGCAAATACCTATGTTCTGGATAGAAAACGCGCCATCCATAAACAGATAAATTCCATTCATTACAAAACCGAGCAGAGTCGCTACCGGTCCAATAATAAACCAATTACTTTTTGTAAGTAACATTGTTTTCAATCTTTTTTCCTCCTAAAAGACAAAAATTTCTCCGGAACCGGATCAATTCCTCCGTGTGAAAAAGGATTACATCTTAAAACACGCCATATCGCCAGCATACTTCCTTTGATGGCTCCGTGTTTTTCAATTGCCTGTATTCCATAGTTGGAACAGGTAGGGTAGTAGGGACAGCGCATTTTTTTCAAAGGCGATAATCTTCTCTGATAGAAACGAATCCAATAGATCAATATTCTTTTCATTTTTTCAACAATTAAGCGGCAAGCAGCTTCTGTATTTTAAAAAGATGCAGCAGCGCGCTTTCGATTTCCTGATAATTTTTTCCCTTTGCCGCCGGACGTACAATGATCGCTATGTCGTACCCGTATTTACAGATTTTTTCATTCAGGCGGTAGCTTTCCCTTACCAATCTTTTCAGACGATGTCTTATTACACTATTCCCGACCTTTTTGCTTACAGATATTCCCAGGCGATTCCCGGTTCGAGCATTCTGTAACGCATACATTACCAGATATTTGTTTGCACAGGATTTACCTTCCTGATAAATTTTTTGAAAATCTTTGTTTTTTTTTAATGATTCCATCGTTCCATAAAATTGCAATGCGCCCGGAAATCGGGCGCTATTATTTGCAACAATTTTACTTTTTATTATGCAGATAATACTTTTCTTCCCTTAGCTCTTCTCGCAGCGAGAACTTTTCTGCCGCCTGCTGTTTTCATTCTGGCTCTGAAACCATGAACTTTCGCTCTGGATCTCTTTTTCGGCTGAAATGTCATTTTCATGTGGACCGCACCTCCTTTTCTACCAAATAAAGAATAAAATGGTATTTTTCTTTCGGTCAGGTTAAAACATCACCACAATTATATTCATAAAGATCAGGATAGTCAAGTAAAATCTGCCTTTTTGCATTTATTTTCTTCTTTTGCCGATTGGTTAACGTAATTTTATCCACATTTTGAGGATAAGTTGTGTATAACTCTCTTTTTTTCTGTGTAAAAATTTTTATAACCTTTGTTTTTTTATTGTTTTTCCTGCTTTCTTTTGTTTATAGTTTTTTTAACTTTTACACAGGTCTTTCTTTTATGTAAAATTTTGCTCCTATATTATGTCAATTTCATGTTTCCGCAAAAACTTTTCATTGCGAAAAACATGGATTTGGTTTAATATTATTCTAGAGTTTTTGTGTTCAAAAAGGAGATTTTTCATGAATATCATTGAACAGCATTGGGAGGAAATCTTATATCGCGTGCAGATAGAACATGAGATGACTCATGTATCTTTTAATACATGGCTAAAACCCTTAAAGGTTCAGCGTTTTGAAAATAACACCGTGTATATCATTGTTCCCAACGCGCAGCAGCAGATGTATCTGAATTATATCAACAAAAAATATCTTCTTCCGATTAAAATTGCGATTGAAGAAGTTACCGGCATCGACTGTGAAGTAAAATTTGTTCTTCCGCAGGATACGGAAAATTCGGAACAATCCAAACAGCCGGAACAGAAAATGAACGTTATTATAGAACGCGCCAATTTAAATCCGCGTTATACGTTTGATACCTTTGTCGTAGGCGGAAACAATAAGTTTGCGCACGCGGCTTCTCTTGCTGTGGCGGAATCTCCGGGCAAAAACTATAACCCTCTTTTTATTTACGGGGGAGTAGGTCTGGGAAAAACGCATTTGATGCACTCCGTCGCTCATTTTATTCTGGACAAAAATCCGGATACAAAAGTTCTTTATGTGACAAGCGAAACGTTTACAAATGAAGTAATTGAAAATATCCGAAGCGGAAATAACGCCGCGATGTCTAAATTTCGCGAAAAATACCGCAGCATTGATGTTCTTTTAATCGACGATATTCAATTTATAATAGGAAAGGAATCTACGCAGGAAGAATTTTTTCATACCTTTAACGACCTGCACAGCGCCGGAAAACAAATTATCATTTCCTCGGACAAGCCTCCTAAAGAAATGTCTACTTTGGAAGAACGGTTTAAATCGCGGTTTGAGTGGGGTCTGATTGCGGATATTTCTTCTCCCGATTATGAAACAAGAATGGCGATTCTGAAAAAGAAAGAAGAATTGGACGGATATACCATCAACGATGAAATTATCCAATACATTGCGACAAATATTAAATCCAATATCCGGGAACTGGAAGGCGCGTTGAATATGGTTGCCGCTTTCGGAAGGCTTCAAAACCTGAAAGAAGAAGACATCAGTCTGGATCTGGCAAAGGAAGCTTTGAAAAATCTTATTTCTCCGGATCAAAAAAGAATTGTCACGCCGGAAATTATTATCGACACGGTTTGCGAACATTTCCACATTCAAAAAGCCGATCTTCTGGGCGCGAAAAGAAATTCCGAGATCGTTATACCCAGGCAGATTGCCATGTATTTATGCAGAGAAATGACGCAGACGCAGTTTAAAGAAATCGGAAACATTCTCGGAAAAAGAGATCATTCCACCGTTATCCACGGATGTGAAAAAATCGCTTACGAAGTAGAACACAGCGAAAGCATGAAAACGCTCATTGATATTTTAATTAAAAAAATCAATCCCTGAACGATTCACATTTTATTTTGCTTTTTGTTCCTGTTACACACAAAGTTATCCATTCAAAATTTCTTTTTCCGGCTGTATTTTTTTGTGTTATTCACAAATCCACAGCCCCTATGAAGAATACTTCTAATCTTTTTTAAAAAAGGAGGATACAAATGAAAATTGTTTGTCAGAAATCAGAGCTGTTGAAAAGTGTTAACATCGTAATGAAAGCCGTGCCTTCCAAAACGACGATGCCGATTCTCGAATGTATTTTAATCGACGCTGCGAGGGAAGAGATTAAATTTACTACAAACGATATGGAATTAGGCATAGAGACGGTTGTAAAAGGCAATATTCTGGAAAAAGGAAAGATTGCGCTGGACGCCAGGCTGTTTTCGGAAATTATACGAAAGCTTCCCGAAAATGAAGTTGTGATTACGGCGGATGATAAATTCCAGGCGGTTATTACCTGTGAAAAAGCAAAGTTTTCCATTTCCGGAAAAGACGGAGAAGATTATCCTTATCTCCCGTTTGTAGAAAAAGATAATTCTATCTGTATTTCGCAGTTTACCTTGCGCGAAGTAATCAAACAGACGATCTTTTCTATCGCCCAAAATGAAAATAACCGTATGATGACCGGCGAATTATTTGAGATCGACGGAAATACTTTAAAAGTGGTTTCTTTAGACGGACACCGTATTTCTATCCGTAAAATAGAATTAAAAGATACTTATGAGAAAAAGAAAATCGTCGTACCCGGAAAGACATTAATCGAGATCAGCAAGATATTATCCGGAGAAACGGAAGACATGGTTGAAATTTATTTTACCAAGAACCATGTTTTGTTTGAACTGGAAAATACCATTGCCGTTTCCAGATTGATTGAGGGAGAATATTTCCATATTGAACAGATGCTTTCCAGCGATTATGAGACAAAATTAAAAATAAACAAACGGGAATTGCTGGATTGTATCGACCGTGCGACGCTTCTGATTAAAGAAGGCGATAAGCGTCCCATCATTATCGGAATCGACGATCACAGCATGGAATTAAAAATAGATTCCCAGATCGGTTCTATGAACGAACAGATTTTGATTGAAAAAGAAGGAAAAGATATTCTGATCGGATTTAATCCGCGCTTCCTTTTGGACGCGCTGCGCGTAATCGACGATGAAACGATTACGGTTTATCTGGTAAATCCAAAGGCGCCGTGCTTTATTAAGGACGATACGGAAAGCTATGTTTATCTGATTTTACCTGTAAATTTTAATGCGTAAAGCAAAGAGGCATTTTACATGGAAACATTTACGTTGCGGGATGATTTTATTAAACTTGGTCAGTTATTAAAAGCCGCCGGTCTGGCAGAATCGGGGGCGGAAGCGAAGGCTGCCATTTTGGACGGTCTGGTAAAAGTAAATCAGGAGACAGAATTTCAGCGCGGTAAAAAAATATACGAAGGCGATATTGTGGAATTTGAAGAAACGATACTGAAAGTTGTAAAATAAGAGGAAACCATGATCATTGAATCGATAAAGTTAGAAAAATTCCGCAATTATAAATCTTTAAAATTAAAATTTGACAGTGGAACAAATATTTTTTACGGGGACAACGCGCAGGGAAAGACAAATATTCTGGAATCTATTTATCTTTGCGGAACTACAAAGTCTCATAAGGGAAGCAAAGACCGCGAAATCATTCAGTTTGAAGAAGAAGAATCCCATATCCGCATGCGGATAAGAAGAAACGACAGTCCGATTAAAGTGGATATGCACTTGAAAAAAAATAAACCGAAAGGAATTGCGATTAACGGAGTTCCGATCCGTAAAGCAAGCGAACTGTTCGGAATCGCAAATTTTGTATTTTTTTCTCCGGAAGATTTAAATATCATCAAGGACGGGCCCGCGGTGCGGAGACACTTTATTGATATGGAACTTTGCCAGTTAAACAAAGTATATCTTTATCATTTATCAAATTACAATAAAGTGATCAACCAGAGAAATAAACTATTAAGGGAATATTATTTTCGTTCCGATATTGCCGATACGCTGGATGTCTGGGATATTCAGCTTGCAGCATACGGGAAAAAGATTATTGAGGAAAGAGAAAAATTTCTTGTCCGGTTAAATGAAATAGCGGCAAAGATCCACAGACATTTAACGGGCGAAAAAGAAAATCTGGAACTTGCGTATGAAGAAAATGTTTCTTCACAAGAGTTTGAAGAAACGTTAAAAAGAAATCGAGAAAAAGAATTGAAAATGAAAATGTCTGTGACAGGTCCGCACAGGGATGATATCTGCATAAAGTCTCAAAATGTGGATCTGCGTAAATACGGTTCTCAGGGACAGCAAAGAACGGCTGCGCTTTCTTTAAAGCTGGCGGAAATTGAACTGGTAAAACAGGAGATTGGCGATACGCCGATCCTTCTTTTGGACGACGTTCTTTCCGAACTGGACAGTAACCGCCAGAAGTATCTGCTGGATAATATTCACGATATTCAGACATTTATTACCTGTACCGGGTTAGACGACTTTGTTCAGAATCGTTTTCAGATTAATAAAGTTTTCCATGTAGTTGACGGACAGGTTTTTGATGGGCATTCATAAGAAATGGAGGATAATATGGGTACAGAAATGAATCAGGAATACGGCGCCGACCAAATTCAGATTTTGGAAGGACTGGAAGCAGTTCGCAAAAGACCGGGCATGTACATCGGAAGCACTTCTTTGCGCGGCCTTCATCATTTGGTTTATGAAATTGTAGACAATGCGATTGATGAAGCGCTTGCCGGATTTTGCGACACGATCGACGTGACGATCAACGAAGATAATTCGATTACGGTAATTGACAACGGGAGAGGAATCCCCGTCGGAATTAACCACAAAGCGGGAATTCCTGCGGTGGAAGTTGTATTTACGATTCTTCATGCCGGCGGAAAGTTCGGCGGCGGCGGATATAAGGTATCCGGAGGGCTTCACGGCGTGGGCGCTTCTGTTGTAAACGCGCTTTCCGAATGGCTGGAAGTAACTATTTACAGCGAAGGAAAAATTTACCGGCAGCGTTATGAACGGGGCCACGTCGTTTATAAATTAAAAGTGATCGGGGAATGCGAACCGGAAAAAACCGGAACGATGGTTATGTTTCTGCCGGACAAAGAAATTTTTGAAGAAACGGTTTTTGATTATAACACGTTAAAACAGCGCCTGCGTGAAATGGCGTTTCTTACCAAAAATGTAAAGATCATTCTGCGCGATAACCGGGAAGAAAAAATAGAAAAAGTGTTCCATTACGAAGGGGGCATCAAAGAATTTGTCACCTATCTGAACAAAGGGAAAACGGCGCTTTATCCTGAAATTATTTACTGCGAGGGAACAAGGGACAACATTTATGTGGAAGTGGCAATGCAGCACAACGACGCTTACACAGAAAATTGCTATAGCTTTGTAAATAATATTACCACGCCGGAGGGCGGCACGCATCTGACCGGATTTAAAAACGCGCTGACAAAAACGTTTAATAATTATGCGAAACTCAATAAGCTGATCAAAGACACCGAGACGCTTTCCGGGGAAGATATCCGCGAGGGCATGACCGCGATTGTCAGCATTAAAATTGAAGAACCGCAGTTTGAGGGACAGACAAAACAAAAACTGGGGAACAGCGAAGCGCGTCCGGCGGTAGACAGCATTGTTTCCGAACAGCTGATGATCTTTCTGGAGCAGCATCCGCAGGTGGCAAAGCTGATTCTGGATAAATCCATCATGGCGCAGCGCGCGCGCGAAGCGGCCCGCAAAGCGCGCGACCTTACCAGAAGAAAATCCGCGCTGGACGGCCTTTCCCTTCCGGGAAAACTGGCGGATTGTTCGGATAAAGATCCCGCAAAATGTGAGATTTATATTGTAGAGGGAGATTCCGCGGGCGGTTCCGCAAAAGAAGCGAGAAGCCGCGCTACGCAGGCGATTCTGCCGCTGCGCGGAAAAATCCTGAATGTAGAAAAAGCAAGATTAGACCGTATTTACGGAAACGCCGAAATCCGCGCGATGATTACGGCGTTCGGCACGGGGATCCATGACGATTTTGACATCTCAAAACTGCGTTATCATAAAATTATCATTATGACGGATGCCGATGTGGACGGCGCGCATATCAGTACGCTGCTGCTTACCTTTTTATACCGTTTTATGCCGGATCTGATCAAAGAAGGATATGTATATCTTGCAAAGCCTCCTCTTTATAAGCTGGAGAAAAATAAAAAAGTCTGGTACGCATATTCCGACGAGGAATTAAACAAGATTCTGGAAGAAGTGGGGCGCGATCAAAACAATAAGATCCAGCGTTACAAAGGATTAGGGGAAATGGACGCGGAACAACTCTGGGAGACAACCATGGATCCGGACCGCAGGATTCTTTTGAAGGTGACCATGGATGAAGAAACAAATTCCGAACTGGACCTTACCTTTACGACTCTGATGGGAGAACAGGTAGAGCCGCGCCGCGAATTTATCGAAGAAAACGCAAAGTATGCCGAGAATCTTGATATTTAGGAGGAAGAGCCGTGGAAGACAATATTTTTGATAAGGTACAAGAGGTCGATCTGAAAAAGACCATGGAAAAGTCTTACATCGAATATGCCATGAGTGTAATTGCCACGCGCGCGCTTCCCGATGTAAGAGACGGATTAAAACCGGTTCAGCGCAGGGTTCTTTACTCCATGATCGAATTGAATAACGGTCCCGACAAACCGCACCGCAAATGCGCGCGTATCGTCGGCGATACGATGGGTAAATATCATCCGCACGGAGACAGTTCCATTTACGGGGCGCTGGTTAATATGGCGCAGCCCTGGTCTACCCGGTACACGCTGGTAGACGGCCACGGAAACTTTGGCTCGGTGGACGGCGACGGCGCTGCCGCCATGCGTTATACGGAAGCCCGTTTAAGCAAGATTTCCATGGAACTTCTGGCGGATATCAATAAAGATACCGTAGATTTTAAGCCGAATTTTGATGAGACAGAAAAAGAGCCTGCCGTGCTGCCGGCGCGTTATCCGAACCTTTTGGTAAACGGAACGTCCGGGATTGCCGTCGGCATGGCGACCAATATCCCGCCGCACAATCTGCGCGAGGTGATTGCGGCTGTGATAAAAATTATTGATAACCGCATAAACGAAGACCGCGATACCGAAATAGAAGAGGTCTTAAAGATTATCAAAGGCCCGGATTTTCCTACGGGCGCGCAGATTCTCGGCACGCGGGGCATTGAGGAAGCTTACCGCACGGGACGCGGAAAAATCCGCGTGCGCGCAGTCACCAATATCGAAACATTGCCAAACGGGAAAAGCCGCATTATTGTAACGGAACTTCCTTATATGGTAAACAAAGCGAGGCTGATTGAAAAAATCGCGGATCTTGTAAAAGAAAAGAAAATCGACGGGATCACCGCGCTGACCGATGAATCCAGCCGCGAAGGCATGCGAATCAATATCGAACTGCGCCGCGATGTAAATGCAAACATTATTTTAAATCAGCTTTATAAACATACGCAGCTTCAGGATACATTCGGCGTGATTATGCTGGCCGTGGTAAGCCGCGGGAACGATGTGCTGGAGCCAAAGGTTATGAACCTTCTTGAGCTGTTAAAGCATTACCTGAAACATCAGGAAGATGTGGTTACCAGAAGAACCCGATACGAATTAAACAAGGCGGAAGAACGGGCGCATATTTTAAAAGGGCTTTTAACGGCGCTGGACAACATTGACGAAGTCATTCATATCATCCGCGGATCCAGAAGCACGCAGATCGCCAAAGAAGCTCTGATGGAGCGCTTTGAACTTTCTGACGCACAGGCGCAGGCAATCGTGGATATGCGTCTGCGCACGCTTACCGGCCTGGAAAGAGAAAAACTGGAAAACGAGTATGCGGAGCTGATGGAAAAAATCAAAGAATTAAAAGCCATCCTTGCGGACGAAAAGCTGCTTCTTGGCGTAATTAAGGAAGAAATGCAGGTGATTGCGGACAAATACGGCGACGACCGCAGGACGTCCATCGGATTTGACGAATTTGATATTTCTACGGAAGATCTGATCCCGGAAGAAAATGTTGTGATCACCATGACAAAACTGGGCTATATTAAACGTATGACGCCCGATAATTTCCGAAGCCAGAACCGCGGCGGAAAAGGCATCAAGGGGATGCAGACCATCGAGGATGATTATATCGAGGAACTGTTTGTAACATCCACGCACCATTACCTGATGTTCTTTACAAACTTTGGCAAAGTGTTCCGCTTAAAGGCGTACGAGATCCCGGAAGCGGGAAGAACATCGCGCGGAACGGCGATCATCAATCTTCTGCAGCTTGCTCCGGAGGAAAAAATTACAGCGGTAATCCCGATCAGGGAATACAACGACAACAATTATCTTTTTATGGCAACGAAAAAAGGAATTGTCAAAAAGACGGCGATCACGGATTACGCGAATGTGCGCAAGACGGGATTGACCGCAATCCGCCTGCGGGAAGACGACGAGCTGATCGAAGTGAAATTTACCGACAATCAAAAAGATATTCTGCTTGTCACAAATTATGGCCAGTGCATCCGCTTCCATGAGACGGACGTGCGCAATACCGGGCGCGTTTCCATGGGCGTAATCGGGATCAACCTGATGCCGGGCGACGAGGTGATCGGAATGCAGCTTGACTGCCAGGGCGAATATCTTCTGATCGTATCGGAAAGAGGACTTGGAAAATTGACGCGTGTGGACGAGTTTACCGCTCAGAACCGCGGCGGAAAGGGCGTAAAATGCTATAAGATTCTGGAAAAGACCGGAAATGTGATCGGCGCGAAGATCGTAGACCTCAACAACGACGTTATGATGATCAACACGGAAGGCATTATTATCCAGATGCCGTGCAGCGGAATTTCTGTACTCGGCAGAATTACGTCCGGGGTAAAATTAATGAACCTGGAAGAAAACGTTACCGTTGCCAGCGTGGCAAAAGTAAGGGTGGAAAAAGAAAACGAGGAAGAAACTGCACAGGATGCGGATGAGGAGCTTACGCAATGATGTTACGCAGAATAGCGGCGGTATGGGCTTCCAAAGCGGCCGCAAAGATCTGTAAACTGCTGGGAAAGCAGGGCGTTACATGGGCCGGCAAGATTGCGCTGATGATCGATCCGGATATCCTTTCGCATTTGGCGGGCGCAGTCAGGGAAAAGATTTTTGTAGTCTGCGGAACGAACGGAAAAACGACTACAAACAATCTGCTCTGCGCCGCGCTGGAAGCGCAGAAGAAAAAAGTGGTCTGCAATCACACCGGTTCCAATATGCTGAACGGCTGCGCGGCGGCGTTTGTACTGCAGGCCGGCTGGAACGCAAAGCTGGATGCGGACTATGCCTGCATAGAGGTAGACGAGGCTTCCGCGCTCCGCATTTTCCCGCATTTCCGGCCGGATTACATGATACTGACCAATTTGTTCCGGGATCAGCTTGACCGTTACGGCGAGATTGACATTACCATGAACCTTGTGCGCGACGCGATGAATCTGGCGCCCGGCATGAAGGTGATCGTCAACGCGGACGACGCGCTTTCCGCCTTTGTGACAATGGAAAGCGGAAATCCCTATGTGACGTACGGGATCGGAGAAAAAGTTTTTGAAGAATCTATCAACGAGATCAAGGAGGGACGCTTCTGCAAAAAATGCGGGGCAAAAATGGAATATCATTTCTACCATTTCAGCCAGTTGGGCGATTATTACTGCAGCGCCTGCGACTTTAAGCGCCCGTACATCCGCTATAACGCGTCCATGATCGAGACGGGGGACCATCTGGCCTTTACGGTGGAAGGGCGGCGCATTACGGCAAACTACCGCGGCTTTTATAACATCTATAATATTCTCGCCGCTTATGCGGCCGCGCGCGAAGCGGGTTTTGCGCTGGAGAATTTCCAGGAGGTTCTGGACGCTTACCGCCCGGAAAACGGGCGTATGGAACATTTTCTGATCCGGGGAACGCAGATCATTTTAAATCTGGCAAAAAACCCCGCCGGTTTTAATCAGAATATTTCCGCCGTCATGGAAGACAAGCGGAAAAAAGACATTATTATACTGATCAACGACAACGATCAGGACGGCACGGATGTATCGTGGCTCTGGGATGTGGACTTCGATCGTTTTTGCGCGGACAACATCAATTCCATTGTCGTAAGCGGCATCCGCTGCCAGGATATGCGGCTGCGTTTAAAATATGTAGATATTCCTTCCGAGCTGGAGCCCGATGTGGAAAAAGCGATCCGCGAACGGATTGCGAACGGCTGCAAAAACCTGTATGTTCTGGTAAATTATACCGGACTTTACAGCACGCATAATATTTTGAAAAAGATTGCGGGTGAATCAAAATGAAGCTGACGATCGGACACCTCTATCCGGACCTTTTAAATCTCTACGGAGACCGCGGCAATATCCAGTGCCTGATGAAACGGTGCCAGTGGCGCGGCATTGAGGCGGAGACAAAAACATTTGAAATCAACGACGCCATCGACTTTTCTTCTCTGGACATTGTACTGCTTGGCGGCGGGTCCGACCGGGAACAGAAACTGGTCTGCAGCAAATTAAAACGCATCCGGGAAGATTTCCGGCAATATGTGGAGGACGACGGCGTGGTAATCGCCATCTGCGGAGGATTTCAGCTTCTGGGAAATTATTACGCTACGGACGACGGCGTGATCGAGGGACTCGGACTGATCGATCTGGAAACGGAACAGGGAAAAGGATACCGCCTGATCGACAACATCGTGCTGCGCAGCGATCTGGTCTCCATGCCGGTGGTAGGATTTGAAAATCATGGAGGACGGACCAACATCAAAAAGAATAAGCCGTTCGGAAAAGTGATTTATGGGAGCGGGAACGACGCGCAGAGCGGATATGAGGGCGTGGTTTACAAAAATGTGATCGGCACTTATCTGCACGGGCCGCTGTTGCCTAAAAACCCGCAGGTATGCGACTATCTGATCCAAAAAGCGCTGGAGAGAAAATACCGCAAACCCGTTGCGCTTGCAAAATTAGACGACACGCAGGAAGAAGAGGCAAACGCGTATATTTATAACCGCTTTAAGGGAAAGACAAGCAGGCCCCAGAAACAGGAACAGCTTGTATAAACAAGACAGGAGACGATAAAATGCGGCGAATTATCATAATGGTGCTGCGCAATATTCTGTTTGTACCGTGGTGGTTTTTTCAACTGGTATGGTACAGCCGCAGAAACGATCAGCATACGGAAGAACAGCGCTTTGCGCTCTTAAGAAAAATCGTGGTAAATGCCAACAAAGGCGGGCGGGTGAAAATTCAGTCCGACGGGCAGGAACAGCTCCCTTCCCGAAACGGTTTTATTTTCTATCCAAACCATCAGGGAATGTTTGATATTCTCGCAATGGCGGAAAGCAGCAAAAGACCGTTTTCCATTGTTATGAAAAAGGAAGTAAAAGACGTGATCGCCGTAAAGCAGGTGCGCAAGATGCTGAACGCCAAGGCGATGGACCGGGAAGACATCCGGCAGTCCATGAAAGTGATCCTGGAAGTGGCGCAGGAGGTTTCCGAGGGAAGAAATTATGTGATCTTTCCGGAGGGCACGCGCTCCAAAAAGGGAAACCGGCTTCTGGATTTTAAAGGCGGCAGTTTTAAAGCGGCGACAAAAGCAAAATGCCCGATTGTCCCGGTTGCGCTGGTCAATTCTTTCATTCCGTTCGATTCGCACAGCATCAGGCCGGTGACCGTACAGGTACATTATCTTCCTCCGATTTATTATGAAGAATATCAGGGGATGAAAACGACGGAAATTGCCGCGCTCGTAAAAGAAAGGATCGAGCAGAAAATCGCCGCGGTAACAGGCGCAGAGTAGCAAATCTTGTTTTTGAAAACAGCGTGTTCCACCACATATGGTATGCAAGGAAAAAGTGACGAAAAACCTCTGTTTTCCTTGCATTTTTATTGCGTTTTCCGGTTGACAAAAAGGGGCTGTTTGGGTATAATAATTGTTGCGTCACCACAAAAAAAGACGCGAAAAATAAAAAGAAATTCAGCGTTAAGGAGAAATACTCAAGAGGCTGAAGAGGCGCCCCTGCTAAGGGTGTAGGTCGTTCACGCGGCGCGAGGGTTCAAATCCCTCTTTCTCCGTTTCTGTCGGATGCCGGTCATCAGATAGAAAAAAATAGTTGACAAATGCTTTTGAAGGTGGTAACATTTAGGAGTTGCCGCTAAAAGCGGAAACAAGCAAGACGGACCTTGATAACTGAACAGTGACACAGCCTTGAAAGATTCTAGAAGAGATTCATACAAGGGAAACCTAA